>JAGNHB010000032.1 GCA_018001935.1 Acidobacteriota bacterium | reverse complement strand
TTCTGTGATGTTACAGAACCGAACCCTCTTCGACATCAACCGAATGAATGGAAAGAACATCCAGGCAGATAAATCGTCGGGTACCACCCGACAATTTAGTGCTTGACATTACGTGGGAAGTCCAAAGCGGCGCTACGGCGTCCTGCGCGCCGCACTCCCCAACAACCCGGCGTCCAGATGTGAGACGTCGAGGCCACGCTCCGGAGTCTTATTTCCCTGGCCGTGTGGTACATCGCCCGAGACAGATAAGGACACCCATCGATTGCCGGGAGATGACCGGACAAGCAAACCACCCGGTATGTGAGGTTTCGCGGTCGATGACGACATTCCGGGAAAGGCTCCCCGGGTGAACGCCATGGGTGGGATTATTCCGCCGCTTGAGTCATCAGGTAGTAATCGAGGATGTCCACCTTGCCGTCGCCGTTGAGGTCCATCCGGGCGGAGGGTTTCACCCCGGTGTACTTCGGGTAGAGCGGTTCGTATTCCCGATCGAACTGGTTCAGCGTCAAGTCCTCCGCGAGCATCGAACCCACGAGGGCCTGGTCCGACGCATCGGTGACGCCGTTCCGGTCAAGATCCCACACGCCCCCGGGAGTGAAACCGAAAAGGCCGTCTCCAGGCGTTCCGGCCAGAAGGGTGAACGGCTGCATCACGAAGCCGAGGGAGCGAACGTCGGGGTTGTGCATCGTGCCCATGGAGGACCAGTGCGCTCCCCGGTCGGTGCTCATGAAAACGCCGCCTCCCGCCGTGGCCGCGTAGACGGTGGAGGGGTTCAGCGGGTGCGGGACCAGGGCCCGGACGTCCCGGCAAGTCAGGCCGTCGGAGGTGTCCACCCAGAGGTAACCCCCGCTGGTGGAGCGGTAAAACCCGTTGGCCGCCGCCGCGAAGAGCAGAAAGGGGTTCGCGGGGTGCTCGGTCACCTGGCGGACGGGGCCGGTGGGGAGGTCACAGATTTTCTGCCAGGAGTCCGCGGAGCCTGTGGATCCGCGGTAGACGCCGTCGTCGGATCCCAGGTAAAGGGATGATGGGTCGTTCGGGCTCACCGAGATGCAGTTGACGTTGAATGCCCCTGCCCCCGCCGGGAAGAGCTTTGTCCACGCGCAGGCGCTCCCGGAACCGGGGATGCCCTTGTATAGGCCCTCGGCGGTCCCCAGGTACAGTTCATCCTTCCCACCGGCCCCCCGTATGGCCGCCAGGCTGAGGCGGGGGACGGCCGGAACACCGTTCGTGCCGAGGGAGCGGCCGGGCGAACCCCAGAAGAAAACGTTTCCGTTTTCCTCCACAGAGTAGAAATCCAGCAAATGATAAGGGTCCGCGTTGGTGACGAGGGCCAGGGCCGAGTGCCGGCTGGCGAGGGCGGTGTCCCGCCAGTTCTGTGGAGTGAATATTTCCCAGAAAGCATCGGGCATGAGCGGGATGCTGGCTCCTCCCCAGGGGGTCTCCCAGCAGGAAACCGAAGCCAGGACGTCAGCATTGGAGAGACCGGACTCGGCTTCCCGCCAGGACACCATTCCGTCCTGGCTGGTGGTGATGGTTGCGACTTTACTGCCGCAGGGCATGATGGCCAGCAACCGGTCGGTCTGACCCGGGAGGCGTGACAGGTCCTTCCCTGCACTCGAGTGAGCAGTGGTCCAGGTGGCGCCGCCATCCCGGCTGACCGCCGCACTGTTTCCACCGGCGTAGAGCGTGTTCGGTTGGTAGCGGTCGAGCAGCAGTGCGTTCATGGTCGTGGGTAAAGTCACTCTTTCTGACCAGTTGATCCCCCCGTTGGTGGTCGAGTAAAAGCGGCCGTACTGGCCGCCGGGTGAACTGATATAGGTCAACAGGAAGATCCTCAGCGGATCGTCCGGGTCGAGAACGGCACAGACCGGGTATTCCGTGCACCCCATGCAGGAGAGGTTGAGGAGGTCGGTGAACTGGTTTTCTGAGACCGAATAGCGGCTCAGGTAGGCACCCGTCGGGAAAGTCGAATAAACCTGGCGGTATGTCAGGAAATGGTTGGGGTTGTCGGGGAAGACCGCCAGGCAGGTGGAGAAGCGAGAGTCGGAATTGAAGGCAAGTATTGTCCAGTGTTCACCGCTGTCCTCGCTTCGGAAGATCGAGCCAGTATAGGAAATGTACCGGATAGTCGGTACGGAGGGAGCGGTCTGCAGGGTTCCGAAAGCATAGCCTGAAACGGGGGTGAGGGTGAGGACCGGTGCCCAGGAAAGACCTCCGTCGGTGCTCCGGTAGAGGGTCGCCGCCGGGTCGTCCGCGGCGAAGAGGGTATCGGCGTCCAGGGGGTCCGCATAGAGCCGGGTGCAGGTGCGCATCAGGGTGTCCGTGTTGATGGGGGCCCAGGTCAGCCCATCGAGGCTCTTCATCAGCCCGACGTTCGTGAACAGGGCGAATGCCGCCCCTCCGGGGGCCGGACTGGCGACCAGGTTCCTGATTCCGTCGTTGGGCCCGAGGTTCGACCAGCGGTCCACGCCCGCGAAGAGGGGCGCTGCCAGGACCAGGAGGAAGAGGCCGGTCAGGAGAAACCCCTTCCGTTGGAAAGCGTCGTGCCTTGAAGTCATCGGTTCCTTCCCCGACGTTTGCGGGGCCGGCCGGGAATCTTTTTCGATGGGGGAGACGGTCCTCATCCTGTGATCTCCTTTTGGTGATCCCGGCCAAGGCGGGTTGCCACACCCCGTTGAGCGGTGGGCAGCGGGTTTGACAGGGAATAGAGTCAGTGAAGTCATCATAGAGTAAAGATCCACCAGATCCTGCGATGTCGCGAGAAAGGCCTTTGTCGAAGGACAAGAGGACGTAAAAGACCGATAGGGCCCAAGGGACAGAGCAGGAGAGCCTCCGCCGGTTGCCGCGAAACAGCACGAATCGGGACACGCATCGGATGCAGACAGGCGAGTGTCCTGTTCCGACAGGGTCTCCAGGGGGAGGTCGGGCCGGCGGGGCCTTGTCCTTGGACGTGTCGGACGTGCGCGGCGCGGAGAAAGCGGCGCTGTCCGGGGGTCAGGCGTCCCAGTCGATGATCCGGTAGCGGTAGCCCTGCTCCACGAGAAAGAGCTGGCGGCGGTGCCCGAACTCCTGCTCGACGGTGTCCCGGGAAACGACGGCGTAGAACCGGGACGAGCGGGCTTTCGGCCGCAGGATCCGCCCAAGGCGCTGGGCCTCCTCCTGCCGCGACCCGAAGGCCCCGGAGATCTCGATGGCCATGGAGGCGTCGGGCAGGTCGATGGCGAAGTTGGCCACCTTGGAGACCACCAGCACCCGTTGCCGCCCCTGGCGGAATTCCTGGTACAGGCGCTCCCGCCGGGCGTTGGGGGTTTTCCCGGTGATGAGAGGGAACCCGAGGTCCCCGGCGATCCGCTCCAGTTGGTCCACGTACTGGCCGATCACCAGGATGGCGTCGTCGGGGTTGTTTTCGATCAGTTCCTCGACGATTTCGATCTTACGGGGGTTTTCCGCCGCCAGTCGGTACTTGGCCCGCTTCGACCCCAGGGCGTAGGGGACGTGCAGCGCCTCCGGCAGGGCCACCCGGATTTCGAAGCACCCGGCCTCGGCGATATACCCTTTCTGCTCAAGGAATTTCCAGGGCAGTTCGTATTTCTTCGGCCCGATCAGGGCGAAAACGTCCCCCTCCCGGCCGTCCTCGCGGATCAGGGTGGCGGTGAGGCCCAGCCGGCGGCGGACCTGGATCTCGGCCGTGGCCCGAAACACCGGCGCCGGAAGGGTGTGGACCTCGTCGTAGATGATGAGACCCCACTGGTTGCGTCGCATGAGTTCGAGGTGGCGGAACTCCTCTTCCCGGGCGGCCCGGTGGGTAAGGATCTGGTAGGTGGTGAGGGTGATGGGACGAATCTCCTTCCGGTCGCCGGTGTATTCCCCGATCTGGTTTGGGGCGAGGTCCGTCTTGTCCAGGAGTTCGTCGCGCCACTGGTGGACGGCCACGGTGTTGGTGCACAGGATCAGGGTCGAGGTTCGCAGCCGGGACATCACGCCCAGCCCGATCACCGTCTTGCCCGCCCCGCAGGGGAGCACGATCACGCCGGCACCGCCCTGGGGCCCCCCGCCGTGGTGGAAGGCGTCCACCGCTTCCTGCTGGTACCGGCGCAGGCCAAAGGGGGCGCCGCCGCGGCTCGTCGCCCGGAGAGCCAGCGACAGGGGGACGCCTTCCATATAGCCGCAGAGGTCTTCCGGCGGGTAGGCCAACCGTACCAGGGCCTGTTTGACCGCGCCGCGCCGGCCGACCGGGACCAGGAAACCCTCGGGGGTCGCCTCCTGGATATGCTCCCGCATCTCCCGGGCGCCCTGCAATTCGAGGCGGATCCGGGAATCGTACACCCGGAGCAGCAAGAATTCCTCATCCCGGGGGACCATCACCACCTGGCCGAAACGGTCGAACTGATCCCGGATGTTCCGTTCGACCAGGTCCGGGACGGGGTAGCGGCTGAACCGGGACAGGGCGCCGAGGATGTCGGGGAGGCGGACGCCGGCGGAAGCGGCGTTCCACAGGGAAAGGGCGGTGAGCCGGTAGGTGTGGATGTACTCGGGGGACTTTTCGATCTGGGCGAAGGCGCACAAGGCGTTGCGGGCTTCCTCGGCCTGCGCCCCGCCGACCTCCAGCAGGAGCGTGCCGTCGCTTTGCACCACCAGGGGGCGTTCCGACCGGGGGGTGTCGCCGGGGCGAGTGGCGTCCGCCGGGGTGGGGGGCAGGTCAGATCTCCACATCGAAACGCTCCGCCAGGGTGCGCAGTGCCTTTCGGGCCGCGGGGAGAGCCGAAGCGGGGATCACCAGCAGGGCGTCGCCCACGAGCTGGCAGGGGTCCGCCGACGGTCGGAGAATTTCCGACACCGCCTTCAACAGCCTGGGGTTTGCGCAGCGGAGCCCCGCCAGGTCCTCGAGGGCGACCGTCGCCTTCTCCCGCGGCGCCGGGCCCTTCTTCCGGGGAGACGGGCGTCCCGTTCGCTCCCCGGCTTCCCGGAGGACCCCGTCCGGGGCCGTGAAGCGGCCGCCGGCGTGATGGAAGCCCTCCGGGAAAAACAAGCCGGCCTCCAGTTGCTCGATGACCTTGTCGGGGTCGCGGACCACCAGGGCGCTCTCCAGCTTCTCGACGACCCGTTCCCCCAGGCAGTCGGCGACCCTGGCCACCTGCTCGCCGCCGCCGCGGAGTTCCACGAGGCCGAAGTTTTCGTACAGAGTCAGCTTTCGGGCGTGCCCCGTCCAGGTCTCCAGTTCGTGGCGGACGTTCTCCTGCAACGGCTGGGAGGCCAGCCGGGCCAGGAGGTCGACCAGGGGGACGGCGTCGGGCGGGAGCTGGGCGGTCCGGGTCACCACTTTCTTCCGGTCCAGGCGCAGCCTCAGGGTGTGGGCGTCTTCGTGGAGCATCACCGTGTAGGGCTCGAGGGCGGCCATCTCACGTTCCGGGTAGGAGGGGGCGTCGATCAGGACCTCGAAGTTGGGCATCACGGTCAGGTTCACCGCGTTCAGGCTCGGGTCCCCCTTCAGGACCTGACGGAGGCGGGGCCGCAGGCGGAAGGCGCGCAACCGTTCGAAGGACGGTTCCACCTCGAGGCCGCCGCGGTCCTCATCGGGGAGGAAGGCGAGGTCCACGAACCCGGCCAGGAAGGGGACCTGGCAGAGGAACCGCTCGAGGTAGCGCCCTTCCACCCGGTGGAAGCCTTCGGGGGTGCCATCGACGAATCTATTCCCTTTCCGCGGACCGAAGGAATACGGCTCGTTGGCCGGGCGCGCCGGGAACTCCTGGAAATTCTCGTAGCGGCCCTCGAGGACGACCGCGGGATAAGGTGTTTTCCCGATCGACCTCCTCGGGTACCTGTTTTCCCATTCCCAATTCTTGATCTTCCGCTTCGACTCGCTGTTCGGTTCCCGGGTCTTCGGATCGAGGATCAGGTCGGGGGTTCGTTGCCGTACCATCTCGACGAAATCATGGAATTCGAACCAGGTGTCGGGGGGAAGGTCCGCCAGGAGTTCGAGCAGGGCCCCCCGGATACGGGGGAGGTCCATGCGAGAAGCGGGGCCGGTGGCGCTGCCCCAGGTGCTGAAACAGTTTATGCCGACCCGTCCGGGGCGGTGGAAGAACTCGTTGGGGGTCTTGGCGGAGAGGGCGGCGACGATCCTCCGTTCCTTCTCGACTGCGGGCGCTGAGAGGTACTCGGCCCAGTTCTCCTCCCGGACCCGGATGAAGTTGTCCGGGTACGATTCGCTGCTGCTGCTGTACCCGGCGTAGACGCCCTTGAGATCGAAGTGGACGACCCCCAGGTGCAAAGCCGTGTTCCCGACCAGTTCCGACCAGCTGCCGGAATCGGTGTCTTCCACCCATTCCTCTTCTTCGGGGTCGGAGAGCAAGCGGGCGATTTTTTTGGCCGCGGCCTTGGGGATGAGGTTCTCCCGGTGGGACCGTTTGATGGGGTTGTGGGCGGCGAAAGTGACGAAGTGGAAGATGTCGCGTTTGAGGTTCAAGGGGTCGATCTTCATCACCGAAAAGGCGGCGATCTCCGGGGCGGCGAGGGTGCGGGGGATTCCGGGTTCGCTCATTGCACCCTCCGCGGGACCAGCCCCAGTTTACGGGCGAAGGCTTCCACCTCCGTCCCTTTCGCCTCCGGGACGGCAAAGAACTCCCCGCCCAGCGGCCGGAAGGCGTCCCCCAGGTGGTGGGCCAGCTGGGCCCTCAGCACGGGGTCCGCGATCTTGAGAATGGTCGCCCCCTTGTGGACCCGGGTCTTGCCCCGAGCCTCCCGAACCCGTTCAAAAGCTTTGGCGTAAGCCGGCGACATCGTCAACTTCTCCCGCAGGGCGGTCGCTGCGGCGTGGTTGTCGGGCAATCGGCCGATGCGGATCAGGTCGGGTTTGCAGACCATCTCCCCCCCGGACCCGGTGACGGTGCTGATCGACAGCAACTGAAGCACCGTTTCGGGAGTCGATCGGCTGAGTCGGATCCGGAGGCCTTCCGGGCACGGCGTGAGGGCGGCCGGGTCCTCCGCGACGGGCGCCGAATCGGCGGGGGCCAGGGCACAGATCATTTCGCCCTCGTTGCCTTCCGCCACGAGAAAACCGGTTTCGAGCCCGTCGTCGATGAAACGGCGGAAGGCTTTGGGGTCGATTTTCAACCCGTGGTGGGTGAGTTCGGCGCTAAGGTCTTCGGGGCTACATCCGTGGCCCCGGGGAACATGGGACAGAATGTGGCGCACCGCCTGGGCCGCTTCCGAACTCAGAAAGGATCCGAGGCTGCGGGAGTTCAGCCAGAACGAGGTCAGATTTCCCCGCCAGTCCGTGCGGTTGCCGACTTCCGCCCCCGCCAGCAGCAGCCGCCCTTTCGTGAAACGGATGCGGCCCGCATACCGATTTACGGCCGGGGTTTCGCTCTCTTCGTCCACGGTCGAACCGCTCGCCGCGAGGGACAGCGCGTTCAGCCAGAACCGTCCCGGGTCCGCGCCCCGGCCGGCGTTGAGGGGTCGGCTGTCGATCGGGTAGGGGGGCAACAGGGGGCGGTGACTTTCCGGGATCACGAGGGTGAGGCCACTGTAACGGCTTTCGCCGGATCGCCGGAGATGGTCGTCGGCGAGGAGGAGCAGGCCCCGGTTGAGTATATGTCGTCCCAGTTCGGAGTAATTGTCGCGGTCGTCCCAACCCGACGCCAGGTCGAAAGCGTTCATCAGGGCTCCCCGGATGTCCCGCAGGGAGGGACGGCGCGCCATCCCGGCCAGCAGGTGGAGAAACCGCAAGGAATTGCGGTCCAGGGAGGCCATCGCTTCCTTCACCCCGGCCGTCCCCGGGAGGCGCGGAGCGACGAAGGCGGCCAGGGCGGCCTTGTCGTTTTTCGGGGGGGCAAATCCCCGGAAACGGCAGATTTCTTTGAGCTGCGCCGCGGTGAGAAACTCAGTGCAGGTCGTCAACGCTTTTTCGTTTTCCGCATCCATGCCGGTCTGCGCTTCATGATCTGTCGCGCCCCTCGGAAGGGACTGCGAGAAACGGGGATTATACTCAAACGGGCCGGGTTATTTCCAGAAGAACCTTCCAGGATCAGCGGGTTCGAATTCGACCCCGTCTTGTGAGCCAACGGGCGCCCAACACTCCCCAACCCGGATGCGGTCGTCCTTTTCGAGCTTTGTGCCTTGGCGAGAGTCGGTCCGGACCCTGATCTCGCAAAGGCGCAAAGCTCGCAAAAGAAAACGGTTAGCCCTCGAATTCGGCCAAGGGCCATGAACGTTCGCCTTCACCGTATCGCCGTGCCTCTGTGAGAGAGATATCCCGGAAGGAACTCTCAAGGCGAGCTTCATGCCCCATCGACGCAGCTTGTCCGACCAGGACACCGGGCCCTGGGATTACCTGATAACCTGGGCCCAGGGCGGCAGGGCTTTGCCGGGGGCGCCGGGCTTGCCGCCCGCCAGGCCGGCGTTGAGGTTGACGTGGTTGAGGGTCTGCCAGGTCATGTCGGACACCGAACCCGGGGACATCTGGCCGGTGATCCCGGTCCCCGAGCAGAACCAGATTGACATGTCCCCCGTGGACTGGTTCCGCCAGAACTCGTCCGCCAGGTTGTCGCCGTTGAAGTCGCCGATCCCCACCACCTGCCAGCTCAGGTCCCCGAGGCCCCCCACGAAGACGTCGCGCTTCAGGCCCGCCTCGGTGAGGAGCCACAGGGACATGGTGCCCGAGGTGTCGTTTCGCCAGAAGATGTCTTCCTTGTTGTCGCCGTCGGCGTCGCCGAAGCCGACGATCTTCCAGGACGTGCCCACGGCCCCCGGCGAGAAGTCCGAGGTGATGCCGCTGCTGCCGCAGAGCCACACGGACATGATCCCGGAGTCGGTCCGCCGCCAGAAGATGTCCTTTCGCCCGTCCCCGTTCACGTCGGCGATCCCCACCACTTGCCACAGGGGGTCCGAGATGCCGCCCACGAAGAGGCTCCCCGCGTAACCCGACGGGGTCATCAGCCAGACGGAGAGGGTCCCCAGGTTGTCGTTGCGCCAGTAGATGTCGGCCCGGCCGTCCCCGTCCACGTCCCCCACGCCCACGATTCTCCAGGTGGTGTCGACGGTGGCGACGCTCAGTTCCCCGGCGTAGCCGTTCTCGTCCACGAACCAGACCACGATGGCCCCGGTCGTGGTGTTCCGCCAGAAGAGGTCCCCCTTGCGGTCCCCGTCGAGGTCGCCGACGCCCACCACCTGCCAGGCCGCATCGCTGTAAGGTCCGGACGGGGGCTGGATCCCCACGGAGCCGGCCACCCCCGAGGCGTTCATCAGCCAGGTTGACACCGCGCCGGACGTGGTGTTGTGCCACAGGATGTCACTGTAGACGTTGAAGTTGAAGTCGAAGGCCGTCCGGGGGCGGAGGAAGTCGAGGTAGGACCGCATGATCCCGTCGCGGAGGGGCGGGGGGATCAGGCCGAACTCGCACGAGCAGCCGATGGTGCGGTAGACGCCCGTGTTCCGGGCGATCCCGCAGAAGTAGTAGGGGGACATGTTGGCCCAGATCACGGCGGCGTCGGTGACTCCCGACGTGACCTGGAGACGGCTCACGGCGGCCTGCGTCCCGACCGGGGGGAAGGCGTTCCCCGAGGTGAAGACCCCCTGGGGCGCCTGGATGAGGACGAGGTCGGCGGCGGAGGAGGCGACGCCCGTGATCCCCGTCATGCCGTGGACGGGCAGCGGCGGGTCGGTGGCCCAGGTGGGGCTGCCTTCGAGGTACAGCCGCCCGCCGGCGTTGAGGTAGTTGACCAGGTGAGTGCTGTCGGTGGGCGTCAGGACGTAGTTTCCGGGGGTGTACCCCAGGCAGAGGAACGCGAGGGGGTAGGTGGACGCGGAGATCGCCCCGACGGACGTGGCGAAGACGGGCCGGATGTTGTGGTGGGCCAGGGCGTTGGCGAGGGCCCGGCCGCTCCCGTTGTCGGAGCCCAGGTCCATGACCAGCGCCTGGGCACTCGACCGGATGACGTAGACCGTGATCTCGTCGTAGTCCACGACGCCGTGGTGGTTCGTCGCCTCGACCCGGAGGGTGTAGGCCCCCGCGGGCAGGGGCGTGGTGTCCCACGGCAGCTGGTAGGGCGGGGAGGGGCACAGGCCGAGGGAGACCCCGTTGACGAAGACTTCGACCTTCACGATCACGTCGGGGGCCTTGGTGATCTCGCCCACGGTCGCCTGGATGTTCACGACCCCCGAGACCACCTGCTCGGCGGTCGGGTTGGTTACGGCGACGGTGGGGACGGCGTAGAGGGTGGCCCGGCACGACATCTGGAGCGTGCCGCTGGCGATGTTGTCCACCACGATGCCGGTGGGCCGCCCCGTGTAGGCGGCGCTGTTCGGCGTGGTGCCGAAACCGAAGGTGAGGCCGGAGGTGTAGTAGTCGCCGGCGTCGGCGTTGCCGTCGCCGGTCTCGATCTCCTCGAGCCCGTCGGCTTCCATCAAGCGGAGCAGCTTGTGGGAGGTGTACGAGTTGTCGTACTGGTAGTCCCACGCGCTGCCGTCCAGGGTGGCGTCCACGTGCCAGACCAGGAGCCCGTCGGCGGGGTAGGTGGAATCGTTGGCCTCCCGGAACCGGCTCTGGACCAGGAAGAACTCGCCGAAGAGCGTCGAGCCGGAAGCCCCCCGCATGACCAGGAGGGCGTCGCCGTAGGTCCCCGAGGAGCGGAGGGCCTTGGTGGTGGACCCGCTGCCCAGGACCGTGGGCGTGATCCAACCCAGGAGGTACTTGCTGAAGGCGTTGTGGTCGCCCCAGTTGCCGTCCATCATGTCCAGGCCGCCCACCCCGCCCTGGGGCCCTACGGTGGTGTCGTAGTCGTAGTAGTCGGGCAGCCCCAGCGCGTGCCCGGTCTCGTGGATGAGGACCTGGGGGGAGAAGGCGCCGGAGGGGTAGTAGTAGGACTCCCACTGCCAGGAGTACTTGCCGAGGGTCTTGCCGTCCAGGGTGTAGGAAGTGTCCCAGAAAGAAGTTTGGTACCCCCACCAGAAGGAGGCCCAGGCGCCCGGGGGGCCGGTCCAGATCACGGCGAAGTAGTCGACGGCCCCGTCGCCGTCGTTGTCGTACTGGGTGAAGTCGTGCCCCACCCCTTCGTAGTAGTTGAGGGCTTCCTTGATCAGCGTCTCGCGCCCCGTGTCGGTCTGGGTGACGGCGGAGCGGGCGTAGGCCGTGGTGTACCACCCCAGGACGTTCCCCTGGAAGGTGAGCTGGCTGTAGGACGCCCGCTGGTAGTAGTTCTTGAGGCTCTCCAGGGGGTAACCGCCGGTCCCGCTGCCGAAGATCCGCGAGTCGATGGCCGACTGGGTGTCCCCGGTGATGGGGGCGTAGTCGGAGAAGGCGATGAGCAGCACCAGGACCTTGACGTTGCCCGTGGTGGGGATGCCGCTCCAGGCCGGGGGCGGCGCCAGCACCGACTGGATCTGCGCCGCGGACCACCCCTCGTTTTCCAGGTACCGGTACTGCAGGTCATAACGAAGGCGTTCCATCCGTGCCGCGTCCGGACGGTGATTGCCGAGCCGGTAAGCCTCCGCCAGCCGCCCGGCCCACGTGCCGTCGGCCTGGTACTGCGCCGCCATCCCCGGGGCGGGGGGCTCCAGGGCCGGAACGAAACCCGTCCCGAGCACCAGCAGGCCCACCACGCCCACCACGCCGATCGTCGCTCCCAACCGCGTTCCGCGCGTTTTCGAAACCGCCATGATCCCTCCTCGCCCGGCACCGCTTTCCGGCCGGTGTTTCCTGGATTGTTCTCTTGGTCTATTCTATCGGAATTCGAGCGCTTCCGCAACTCCCCGGGTGACGAATTCGTGACGGCCCGGGGCCCGGGACCGGAAAAGAACCACGGATGAACACGGATGAACACGGATGAACACGGATCGTCCGGGTTCTACAGAAAGAAAAACACGCCCTTGCGCTGGCGAGGGCGGAACGAAGGGTCACTTTCGTCTTGACAGCCCGGCCGTCTTGCCCTATTCCTTGACCGGGACGGGGGGAGCGCGACCGCCTCCCCGCCCGCTCCCCCACCCCGGCGGGACGTTCCCCGGGGAGCCCAATCCCATCGAGAGGTTTTCATGCCCAACCTGATCGAAGCCATCGACCTCAAGCGCCGCACGTTTTTCGAGTTCGAGGACGCCCCCTTCGTGTGCCTCGACGTCGAGATCAACACCCCCACCGCCCGGGGGGGGCAGACCCTGGTGCGGGTAAAAATGCGCAACCTGATCACCCGGGCCGTTTTCGACAAGACCTTCCGGGCCGGCGAGAAGTTCCGGGAACCCGACCTCGTGATGGTCCCCGCGAGTTTCCTCTACGCCGACGGCGAAGGCTGCCACTTCATGGACCAGGAGACCTTCGAGACCCTGAGCCTGGGGGAAGACCTCCTGGCCGGCGACGAGGGCCTGATCGTGGAAGGTCTCGTCATCCAGGTCCAGAAGTACAACGGCAACCCCATCGGCCTCCAGTTCCCGCCCCACGTGGAACTGACGGTGACCCACACCGAGCCGGGCACCCGCGGCGACACGGCCAGCGGCAACGTCACCAAGCTCGCCCGGCTCGAGACCGGGCTGGAGGTCCGCGTCCCCCTGTTCATCAAGGAAGGGGAGAAGATCAAGGTGCACACGGAGACCCGGGAGTTCGCGGGCCGGGCCTGAGGGGGAAAGCCGGGGCCGGCGGGCCCCGGCCCGGTGATGACCCCGCAACACGTCCGGATTCCGGTCTCGCAGAGGCGCAGGGTCACGGAATCACATGCTGCATACCCGGAAATCAGAACGGCAAGACCGGCTTGCCCGAGTCCTGCCTCGCCGCCATCCGCAGGAGATGTAAAACGCGCGGGAACAACAACGAAGCCAAAGATCGTCAGGACGTTTCCAGCAGGGTTTGCAAGGCCCGGTAGTCGTCGGGGGTGTCGATGCCGGGCGTCAGGCGGTCGACGGTGACCACGCGGATCTTCCCGCCGTTTTCCAGGATCCGGAGCTGTTCCAGCCGCTCGGCCCGCTCGAGGGGCGAGGGCGGGACCCGGACCAGTTCCTGCAGGTCGGCGTTCCGGTAGGCGTAGAGCCCGCCGTGGCGCAGGGCCGGGAGGGGGGACGGCGGGTGCAGGAGGGTCCGCTCCCCGTAGGCGGCCAGGGTCAGGGTCCCCGACTCGGGGCGCACGTAGGGGATGGGCAGGCGGGAGAAGTAGAGGGCGTCCCCGCGGGTGTCCACCACCACCTTGACGCAGTTGGGGTTCAGAAAATCGGCGACGTCGGTGAACGGGGCGGCGAGGGTGGTGACCCGGACCGCTTCCGAAGCGAAGAACGGCTCCAGGGCGGCCTCGATCACGGCCGGCGGGATGAGCGGCTCGTCCCCCTGTACGTTGACCACGATCTCCGCCGGCAGCACCCGGGCCACTTCCGCCACCCGGTCGGTGCCGGAGGGGTGGTCCGGGGCGGTCATGACCACCTCGCCGCCGAAGGCCCAGACCGCGTCCCGGATCCGGACGTCGTCGGTGGCGACGACCGTGGCGTCCACCCGCGCGCAGGACCGCACCCGCTCGTAGACGTGCTGGACGACGGGTTTTCCGGCCAGCGGCAGGAGCGGCTTTCCCGGGAGGCGGGAGGACGCGTGACGGGCGGGGATGACGGCGAGTACGCGCATGGGGGCCTCCCGTTGAAAGCGGTGTCCGGCATTGATCGTCCGGCAGGAGGATTTTACATTCGGGGAGAGGGAAGGGGAAACAGAAAAGTGCTCTTCGAGGGAATCAGGAGTACTCGAGCGGTGGCCAAGTCCGTTCCCGGGCAGTTCTTGCTGAAAACGGGCGGATGTCGTCAATTCCTGTCTCACGCAAAATCGCAAAGTCTCGAAGCCTTGCAGAGAGAATCCGTATTACCGGTTCCAGGCCCCTTCGCGAGGCTTTGCGCCTTGGCGCCTTGGCGAGAGACTGTTCCAGAGACATCCCGGTATGGCTCCCCGGAGGTTTTTGTTGCGGGAGCCCGCCGGGTGTGGTAATTACAGATCATCATTCCTTGACGGAGGTTTGCGCCATGATCGGGAAAATCAGAGAAGCGGTCGATTACATTCACGGGAAGTTTCCCTCGGCCTGCGAGGTCGGGGTGATCCTGGGCTCGGGGCTGGGGGCGTTCGCCGAGCAGATCGAAAACCCGGTCGTCATCCCCTTCGGCGACATCCCGAACTTCCCCGTGAGTTCCGTGGCGGGCCACGCGGGGAAACTCTTCCTGGGCAGACTGAAGGGGAAGACGGTGGCCCTGATGCAGGGGCGGGTGCACTACTACGAGGGGCACGACCCGACGTCCGTCATCTTCCCGTGCCGGGTGCTGCGCCAGTTGGGCGTGAGGTCCCTGGTCGTCACCAACGCCGCCGGCGGCATCAACGTCGACTTCTCCTCCGGCGTCCTCATGCTCATCTCCGACCACCTCAACCTCATGGGGTTCAACCCGCTGCGAGGAAAGAACGAGGAGGCCTTCGGGGCCCGGTTCCCCGACATGACCTTCGCCTACGACCCCGAACTGAGGGCCCTGGCCCGGGACGTGGCCAAAGGGCAGGGGATGGACCTCAAGGAAGGGGTTTACGTGGGCCTGCAGGGCCCTTCCTACGAGACGCCGGCGGAGATCCGCATGCTGCGGACCCTGGGGGCGGACGCCGTGGGCATGTCCACCGTGCCCGAGGTCATCGCCGCCAACCAGATGGGCGTCAAGGTGGTGGCCATCAGCTGCATCACCAACATGGCCGCCGGCATCCTCAACCAGAAGCTGAGCCACGAGGAGGTCATGGAGACCACGGCGCGGGTCCAGCGGGACTTCGTCAAGCTCCTGGCCGGAATCGTCGAGCGCCTGTAGGGGGAGCCATGGACGAACTGGTCCGGATCGCCCTCCAGGCCCGGGAGAACGCCTTCGCCCCCTTCTCGAGGTTCAAGGTGGGGGCCGCGCTCCTGGCCGAGAGCGGGAAAATCTACACCGGGTGCAACGTGGAGAACGCCTCCTACGGCCTGACCGTCTGCGCCGAGCGGGTGGCCATCTTCAAGGCCGTCAGCGAGGGGGAGCGCCGTTTCAAGGCCATCTGCGTCACGGCGGACACCGACCGGCTGACCCCGCCCTGCGGGGCCTGCCGGCAGATCATCTGGGAGTTCTGCGGGGATGTCCCGGTGATCCTGGCCAACCTGAAGGGAGACCGGAAGGAGTACCGCATGCTCGACCTGATCCCCGACCCCTTCGACGCGGGACTGCTGACCTGAAGGGGACTTTGTAACCACGAACCACACGAACAGGAGGGTTCGGGGAATTCAACGCTGGGAACGAGCGGGTGGAATTCAGAATTCAGAAGGCAAGGGGCAGGAGAGAACGGAAGAAGACCGAGAGTCGGACATATCCCTCTGAACCCTTTGAAGTCCAAGGCCGACGGGTTGCAAGCCCGTCGGCCTTTCCATTGGTGAGAATCAGTGAGATGAGTGGTCGGAATGCAACCACTAATTGCACTAATCTTCACTAAATTGGATGAAGAAGCGGGCTCCGAAGGGTGGCCGGTCCCCTTCTGGTCGCAATCAATTTGATGGGGTCGCAAATAGCCGGAGAACGAAAGGGAAGTATATGTAAAGCCTTTGTCTGAACCATCGCCCAGAGGGCGATGGTACTTTTGGCGAGGATGTCAAATTTCATCATTTCAGGATTCGGATGAGGGCCTGGTCTCGCGCTCCGAACCTGTTCGTGTGGTTCGTGGTTGTGATCGAGCACATCGGGGCGGCAGCCGGCGAGGGCGCTTTTCCCTTTTTCGTGTTCCGGGGGTTGTGGGGAAGCGGGATTTCGTGTATGTTAGACGGCTCCGGCGGGAGTGTCCGGCCGGAAGACACCGAAGAGGAGGCGTTTCATGAAACTGAGTACCCCTGAGATCATCGCCATGGACAACACCTACGGCGCGCACAACTACCACCCCATCCCGGTGGTGATTTCCTGGGCCGAGGGCGTCAAGGTGAAAGACCCCGAGGGGCGCGAATACTTCGACTTCCTCTCCGCCTACTCCGCCGTCAACCAGGGGCACCGCCACCCCCGCATCGTCAAGGCCATGACGGACCAGCTGGGGCGGTGCACGCTCACCTCCCGGGCCTTCCACAACGACGTGATGGGGCCCTTCCTCAAGCGCCTCTGCGAGTACACCGGCTTCGAGATGGCCCTGCCCATGAACACCGGCGCCGAGGCGGTGGAGACCGCCATCAAGATGGCGCGCCGGTGGGGCGTGGAAAAGAAAGGGGTCGCCAACGGGAAACAGGAGATCATCGTGGCGGCCGAGAACTTCCACGGCCGGACCACGGGGATCATCTCCTTCTCCACCGACCCCGACGCCCGGATCAACTACGGCCCCTACCTCGAGGGCTTCCGGATCGTCCCCTACAACGACGCTCCGGCCGTCGAGGCCGCGGTGAACCCGAACACCGTGGCCGTCCTGATCGAGCCGATCCAGGGCGAGGCGGGCGTCTACGTGCCCGACGAGGGCTACCTCCGGGCCATCCGCCAGATCTGCACGAAGCACAACGTGCTCTTCATCGCCGACGAGATCCAGACGGGCTTCTGCCGCACCGGGCGCAAGTTCGCCGTGGACCACGAGGACGTCAAGCCCGACGCCATGACCCTGGGGAAGGCCCTGGGCGGCGGGGTCTTCCCCGTCTCCGCCGTGGTGGCCAACCACGACGTCATGGGCGTCTTCACGCCGGGGACCCACGGATCGACCTTCGGGGGGAACCCCCTGGCCTCCGCCGTGGCCATGGCGGCCCTGGACGTGCTGGAGATCGAGAACCTGGCGGAGAACGCCCGGGTCCTCGGCCAGTTCTTCCGGGAGGAGGCCGGCAAGATCAACTGCCCGAAAATGGTGAAAGTGCGCGGGAAGGGCCTGCTCAACGCCGTGGTCTTCGAAAAGGGATTCGAGGCGTGGAACGTGTGCCTGGCCCTCAAGGACGCCGGCATCCTGGCCAAGCAGACCCACGGCAACATCATCCGCTTCGCCCCGCCGCTGGTCATCACCCGGCCGGAGATGAGCGACGCCCTGGGCCGCATCCGGGAGGTCTTCGAGGCCATCCGCTGACCCGAACCCCTCTCGTGAACTTCGTGAGCGCCGGGGAGGGCAGGCCCACCCGGCGCTCTCGTTTCCGGGGGCGGGGCGGGGGTTAACCCACCCGGAACCGGGGGAGTCATCCGGACGGGAAGCCGGACACGGGGCCCTGGCAGGAAGACCCCCAGGCCGGTGTTCGAGGCCCCGACACGGAAGCGACCGGGAGCCGGAGGGGGCCGAACCGGGCAAGTGACGGAGAGGAAATGCGGTTGTCAATGAAGGGGATTTGAGATATGGAGAAAACGTTCACCGGAATGCGGTGGATCGCGGCCTGCGCGGCCTTCTGCGCGACCCTCGCCGCCGCGGCGCCCGCCCCCCCGGCGGTGGAGCCCGACCTTTTCGTGCTTCGGAAGGGCGCCGACACCCAGGAGATCACCGGCGCCCTCCGCGTCCTGCCCGACCCCGGGGGGGCCCTGACCCTCGACGAGGCCCGCTCCCCCGCCATGGCCGGCCGCTACACCGACCACCTCCCCACCACCCCCGGCGTGAAGTTCTACTGGGTCCGGGTCCGGGTCCGCAACGAGTCCGGTATATCAAACTGGTATCTCTGGGTTTATCCCTACATGGAGTTCTGGCTGTACGAGGACGAGGGTCAGGGGCGGGTCCGGGTGCGCCGGAACGGCATCGACGTCACCTCGGGCGAACGGGCCACCGTTTTCGAGCCCTCGCTGGTGGAGGTGGAGTGGCCCGCCGGCGAGGTGAAGACCGTCTTCGTGCGGACCGCCACCCTGGAGCGGAGCCGCTATTCCGACCTGCGCATCCAGGCCCGCCTGATCTCGGTCGCACCGATCCAGAGAGGCTTCTTCCTCTCGCTGGCGCAGTCGGTCTTCGTGGCGGGCATCATCCTGGTCATGGCCGTCTACAACCTGATCCTCTTCTTCTACGTCCGGGACAAGAGCTACCTTTACTATTCGCTCGGCATCCTCGCGGTCGCCTTGTACCTGATGTGCATGGACTACACCATCCAGTACCTCACGCGCGTCCTGAGCAACACCTGGAACACCCAGGTGGCCCTGGCCAGCGCCGGGCTCATGGCCTTCGTCAGTTTCACCCGGCACTACCTGGACGCCCCCCGGCGGTTTCGCGGCTGGAACCGCTACCTTCTCGGGTTGACGGGGGCCCTGGGGCTGGTCCTCGCCTTCATCGCCGTCCGGCTCATCTTCCCCGGCATCGGCTTCCTGGGCGGGCTCGACAACTACCTCTACCTCCTGGTCTTCTTCTCTCTCATCGTCTTCGGCTTCCACGCCTGGCGCCGACGGTTCCGCCCCGCCCTGTACTACTTGCAGACCTCCCTGGTCTTCCTCGTCTTCATCACCGCGTGGGTGACGGGACCCCGGTTCCTCAAGCTCCTCGACCTGGGGTATTTCTCCGTCATCAGCCTCAAGCTGGGCGTGGTGCTGCAGGTGGTGCTCTTCTCCATCGCCCTGGCGGCCCGCATCAACCTCCTGCGGAAGGAAGTCGAGGAGGAACGGGAGGCCCGGGAGGAGACGGAACGGCGGAAGATCCTCGAGATCCAGCAGCTCACCGAGCAGAAGAACGTGGAACTGGAACAGAAGGTGGAGGAACGGACTGCCGAGGTGGTTCGCCAGAAGGACGAAATCCAGCGGAAGAACGTCCAGATCACTGCCGGGATCAACTACGCCCGCCGCATCCAGGTGGGCGTCCTGCCGCCGAAGGAGGAACTGGACGGCCTCTTCCGGGAGCACTTCGTCTTCTTCCGCCCCAAGGACATCGTCAGCGGGGACTTCTACTGGATGAAGCGGGCGGGGGACCAGTGCGTCGTCGCCGTGGCCGACTGCACGGGCCACGGCGTCCCCGGCGCCCTGATGAGCATGCTGGGGATCACCCTCCTCAACGAGGTGGTCACGGAGGACCGGGCCCTGCCGGCGGGCGAGATCCTGGACCAGCTGGGCCAGCGGGTCCGGCGGGCCCTGCGGCAGACCGGCCGGCGCGACGAGGCCAAGGACGGCCTCAACATCGGCCTGCTCGTCGTCGGCGGGGACCCCGGGGAGGTCCAGTTCGCCGGGGCCTACCACCCGCTGTACCTCGTCCGGCAGGGGACGCTCACCCAGGTGAAATCCGACCGTCAGCCCGTGGGCATCTCCCGGAAGGATGGGGTGGGCTTCACCACCCACCGGGTCGCCGTCCTGCCCGACGACCGGCTCTACCTCGCGTCCGACGGCTTCTCCGACCAGTTCGGGGGCACGCGGGGGGAGAAGTTCTCCCGCCGGCGCTTCCGCCAGCTCCTGGTCGATATCCACGCGGAGCCCATGGAACGGCAGCGGGAGGCCCTCGAGCGGACCTTCGAGAGCTGGCGCTCCGCGATGCCGGGCCCCGACGGCGTCTACGACCAGGTGGACGACGTCCTGGTGATGGGGTTCCGGGTGCAGGACACGTCCGCCGGACACGGGAAGAACGGAACCACGGATGAACACGGATGAACACGGAGGGGGATTCGTGACGCGGAGATTGCCGGAAGCGGCTAAATCATGTCATCCGTGTATATCCGTGTTCATCCGTGGTCTTGAATTCTCCCGGGTGCGGGACCCGGACCGGCGCCGCCCATGCGAAACAGCGGTTACATCTACCACGACCAGGTGAGTGCCCGGGAGGCGGGGGTCGACCCGGTGACCTTCTATGCCCGGAAGTACCGGCACTCCCCGGCGGAGGCCTGGCAGGAACGGGTCGAAGCGGGGCGGGTGTCCTTGAACGGGCGCACGGCGACCGCCCGGGACCGGCTTCGGGCCGGGGACCGCCTGGCCTGGCACCGCCCCCCGTGGGAGGAGCCCGACGCCCCCCTCGAGTTCACCACGCTCCGGGAGGACGACCACGTGCTGGTGCTGGGGAAGCCGTCCGGGCTCCCGGTGCTCCCGGGCGGCGGGTTCCTGGAGAACACCCTGCTGGCCCGGGTGCGGCACCGGTTCGGAGCCGGGGCTTCGCCGGTGCACCGCCTTGGGCGGGGGACCTCAGGCGCCATCCTGTTTTCGCGGACCCCGGGCGCCGCCCGCACCCTGGGCCTCGCCATGGCCGACCGGCGCATCCGCAAGACCTACCTGGCGCTTGCCGCCGGGACCGGCATGCCCGACACCTTCACCGTGGACGCGCCCATCGGCCCCGTCCCCCACCCGCTCCTCCCGGGCCTGCACGCGGCCAGCCCCGGCGGACGACCCTCCCTCAGCCACGTGACGGTGATCCGCCGGAACCCGCAGGACGGCACCGCGCTGCTCCAGGTGGTCATCCCCACCGGGCGCCCCCACCAGATCCGCATCCACCTGGCCTTCGCGGGGTTCCCGCTGGCGGGCGACCCGCTCTACGGGCCGGGCGGCCTGCCCCGCGATCGGGCGGTCGACGACGAGCGGGAGGCGCTGCCCGGAGACTGCGGCTATCGGCTGCACTCCTGGAAGATTCGTTTTCCGCACCCCGCGGGGACAGGGGAAGTCGAGGCGGTCTGCCCCCCGCCGCCGGAGCTGGCGTTGCAGAGGGATGACGGAGCGAGGCCAAAAGACAAAAGGACCTGAACGGCGAAAATGACTGAAAGGATCATGACACCCACCCGTGATCCAGGGCCCGAACACCCATTAACCCCGCGCACCGCCGCGCCCTCACCCCGCCAGGGGTGAAATGTTGGTAGCAAAAGAGGTTATTGACTATTTCCCTCGCGCCTCCGTGCCCTCACCCCGTTAGGGGTGAAATATTTGTAGTAAAAGAGGTTATTAATTATTCCCCCCGCGCGCCGCCGGGGGTGAAGCATGCTCCGGAGCGCCATCCCGGACCGGCGGCGCGCGGGGGAGGGTAATTTTTATAACTTCCATTTCTACAAATATTTCACCCCTAACGGGGTGAAGGTGCAGCGGGCATGATCCCGGCAGGGCGAGGGCGCGGCGGGTACGATCCCGGCGAGATGCCTGGACCGATCCAGGCGTTTGAGCGGCTGCGTTGACCAACGTGTCGTCGATCCCGGTTGCTTTCCGAGGACACTTTCACCGGGCGACGTTCCGGAGAACGCCCGGGTCCTCCGGGCCGTTCAGGCTCTTTCGTCCTTTGGCCATTTCAGCCCCGGGCGGCGCAAGGGTCGGCGGGCCGGCCGCAAGAAGTATCGCTGCCGCCTCGTCCCTCACTCCGCGACGGTGTGGTGCTTCAGGAACTCCCGCACTTCGGGGGGAAGGGACGTGAAGATGATGCGGGCGTCCACGGGGACCTTCCCGAAGGCCCGGGAGACCTTGGCGTAGAAGTCGGCCCGGTGCGGGCCCGACTCCCCGTCCATGATCCCGATCTTGAGGTCGCTCAGCCGGTCCAGGGAAGCCAGCGTACGGAGCCGCGCCTCGCGGCGGGACACGGCCAGGAGGCTGCCCTCGGCGCTCTCGGCATCCGCGTGCTTCCCGGAGAGGACCCAGAACCTCACGGGGATCGGGCGGATGAGGTCGGAAAGGTCTTCCTCGACCTTCTCCGGCAGGCATAAGCCCCCCTCCCCGGTAATCCCGCCGATCTCGAAGATGGTGACCGGCCGTGGGACCCCCTTGGGATGGATCTCGAAACGGCCGTCCAGGCGCAGGGGGAGCCGGCACTGGTCCCGCGTGCTCTCGGAGACGAAGATCTGGCCGCCGGTGGTGAAGGACTCGATCCGGGAGGTCAGGTTGACGTGGCTCCCGATGACCCCGTACTTCGTCCGCCGGAAGCAGCCGATGTTGCCCACGATGACCTCGCCGGTGTTGAGCCCGACCCCCATCTCGATCTCGGGGTCCCCGGCCTCCCGGTTGGCCCGGTTGACCTCCTCCACGGCGAGCTGCATCTCCACCGCACAGCGCACCGCGCGGTCGGCGTCATCCGGGTGCGGGAAGGGGGCGCCGAAGATGGCCAGGATCCCGTCGCCGAAGAACTCGTCGATGGTTCCCCCGTGCCGGAAGATGATCTCCGTCATCTTCTCCAGGTAGCGGGTGATGAGGCCCACCACCTGCTCGGCCGGAAGGCGCTCGGTGAGGGCGGTGAACCCGCGGATGTCGGCCATCATGAGGGTCACGACGCGGCGCTCGCCCCCGAGGGAGGCCCCTTGGGGGGACTCGAGGATCTGCTGGACCACGTCGTCCGAAAGGTAACGGCCGAAGGTTTCCTGGATGAAGCGGTTGCGCAGGTCGAGCTGCTCGTTGAGGCGGTTGAGCTTCAGCTGCTGGCGGTCGCTGAGCTTGACGAGGAGCCGGAGCTGCTTGACGGTCCGGGTGAACTGCTCGAGGAGTTCGGCGTACCGGGGCCCGAGGGCGCTGTCCCGCAGGGCGGTGTCCGCGAGGGCCGCCGCCGCGTCACGGATGACCCGGTCCTCGTCCTCGAAGAGCCGCCGGTCTTCCACGGCTCCCCCGCTCAACGGGCCACGGGGATGAGGGTGAAGGGCAGGCCGATGTCCTCGGACAGTTCCTCCCCCATCTCCTGGATGTCCTCGTCGTCTTCCTCGTAGTACCAGTTCACGCGGACCTCCCCCCCCGCCTTGACGTGCTGCTCGAGGGCTTCCAGCAGGTCGAGCACGCACTTGGTGGAACTGGTGTTCATGTAGACGAGGCGGAAGTTGACCGTGAGGGGGCGGGCGCCTTCGGCGATGAACCCCCGGACCCAGTCGAGGAGGGGCTGGAAGAAGTCGACGGCGTTTTCCGGGTAGGAGGAACCGGCCAGTTCGAGGGCCCCCGACTCGGCGTCGAAGTCGACGGCCAGGGTATACTTGGTGGCAGCCAGCTTAAGGTTCTGCATGAGAGGCCTCTTTGAGGATTTTCGCGGACACGATGAAAAAGGAGAAGGTCCCGTCCACGGGGAACACCCGGTAGTCGAGGGGCTCGTCCGCCTTCCGGGCGATCTCGATCAGCCCCACGCCCCCCCCGGTCTTGCCCTCCCGGCGGGGTTCCCGCAGCTTCTCGCGGTACAGCCGCTTCAGGCCGTCCCGGTCGAGGTGGCGGAGGGCATCCAGCTTGCCCGTGAGGATCTCCAGTTCGGCGGTCCGGACGAGGTTCCCGGCCATGACCAGGTAACCGTTCGCCTCCTCGCTCACGGCCAGCGCCCCGGCGCCGACGGAGGAGCCGGGGTCGTCCGCCTTGGGGGTGCGCTCGGCCGAGTAGTGAACGATGTTCTGGGCGAGTTCGATGAAGATGGTGAAGATGCGCTTGACCAGGTCGGGCTTGGCGCTCATCTCGGTGATCCGGCTCCTCACGGCCTCCGCGAAGAGGACCAGGGTGTCCTGGAAAATGCTCCCCCGGAAGGCCAGGATGATGTTCTCGGAACGCATCTTCTGGTAGTGTTCGAACAGTTGGATGTAGTTCATCCCGCCTCCGCCTTCGACTGCTTTTCCCAAGGGTTCGGTCACCATCGCTCCGTCCTGCCCGCACCATGCCGGGCCCTCGACCCGCCGCCCGGGGAACGGGCCCCTTCCAATGGCTTGATGCGCCGAGCTTATGCGAGGAAGCTCCCCGAAGTCAAGGGCAATCCCCACAGATTCCCCTTGAGATTCGCGGAAAAACGGGATAACGTGTGCCGTCCGTTCCGGTCTCCGGGCGGCGACACATCACGGTGGGAGGACAGCATGAGACGTCGGGCATTCGGGTCGGCACTTGCGGTCGCGCTCTGTTTCGCAGCCGCCCTGGTCGCGCAGGACAAGGGGGACACGGGCATCATCAAGGTCAACGTTTCGCGGTCCATCAAGTCGATCGCCTACAAGCCGGGGACCTCCACCCGCATCGATTTTCGCGGCACCCCGCTCCACCCCTACGCCGTGGGCGAGGCCAACGTGAAGAACCAGAGCGGCAGCACCACCATCGACGCGAAGTTCTCGAAGCTCAACTTCCCGTCCACCTTCGGACCGGAATTTCTCACGTACGTTCTCTGGGCCATCACCCCGGAGGGGCGGGCCAACAACCTCGGAGAACTCGTGCTCAGCGGGGGGAACGCCAAGATGAAGGTCACCACCCGCCTCCAGGCCTTCGGCCTCGTGGTCACGGCCGAGCCGTATTTCGCGGTTTCCATCCCCAGCGAGACGGTGGTGCTGGAGAACATCGTCCGGTCCGACACGGTGGGGAAGGTGGAGATGGTGGACGCCAAGACCGAGCTTCTGCAGCGCGGCCGCTACGCCGACGCGAAGCTGACGACGATGCGGGTCAACCCCAAGGCGCCCCCCGAGTACGCCCAGGCGCTGAACGCAAAACGGATCGCGCTGTGGCAGAAGACCGACAAGTACGCTTCCGATTCCTGGGCCAAGGCGGAGAACGCCCTGGCGCAGGCCGAGGACTACCTGAACCGGAAGCAGAACCGCAAGACCATCGCCATGGCGTCCCGTACGGCCGTGCAGGCCTTCGAGGACGCCCGGCTCATCTCCCTCAAGCGCCAGGACGAGGAGCGCCAGGCCCGCGAGAAGCAGGCCGCCGCGGCCAAGGCCAAGGCCGAGGCCGAGGCGAAAGCCGCCGAGGAGGCCCGCCGCCAGGCCGAGCTGACTGCGGAGCGCGAGGCCCGCATGAAGGCCGAGGCCGAGCTGAAAGCCGCCCAGGCCAAGGCCGAGGCGGACCGGAAGGAAGCCGCCGCCCGGGCCGAGGCCGAGCGGCAGCGGCAGGCCGCGGAACGGGCCCGGCTGGAAGCCGAGCGCGCCGAGAAGGAGAAGCAGGCCCTGCGCGCCATGCTCCTGGACCAGCTCAACCGGGTCCTGGAGACCCGCGACACCCCGCGGGGGCTCGTGGTCAACATGGCCGACGTCCTCTTCGACCTCAACAAGTACAATCTCCGCATGGAAGCCCGCGAGAAGCTGGCCAAGCTGTCGGGGATCGTCCTGGCGCACCCCGGCCTCAAGCTCGAGGTGGAAGGCCACACCGACAGCACCGGGAGCGACGAGCACAACATGGAACTCTCCCAGAAGCGCGCGGACGCCGTCCGGGACTACCTGGAGGGCCAGGGGCTGGACCCGGCGACCCTGACCTCCCGCGGCTTCGGCAAGGACATGCCTGTGGCCGACAACGCCACGGCGGAGGGCCGCCAGAAGAACCGGCGGGTGGAGATCATCGTCTCCGGCGAGGTCATCGGCACCCGGATCGGTCACTGATCGCGCCGTTTCCGACCCGTTTCACACGAAGGCGCGGAGCGGTCTTTCCCCGCCTCACGCAAAGGCGCGAAGACGCCAAGCCTCGCAAAGAAGCCGGGAATCCTTCGGGCTCCCCTTGCAAGGCTCGGCGCCTCCGCGTCTCCGCGCGAGATACTTTCATGCTGCGACTGTTCCGGTTCGATCGGCGCCGTCGGGACGGGTTCCGGGCGGCGGAACGGCACCCGGGTCCCGCCCGGTCCATCCGTGCGCGACAAACAGGTTCCGATCCCTTGCCGCCTCGGGTATAATCCGGCCGGGAGCCCAGGTTCATGAAGCGTTTCCTGATCATCCTGATCGCCTTTTACCTGTGCGGCGCCTTCGCCTTCGCCTCGGCCGCGGACGCCTCCCGGCTGCTCGCCCGGGCCGCGAAGGTTTTCGGCCCGCCCCTGGACGCGGAACTGCACCTCTACCCCGTCGGCCGCCACCACGTCCTCCGCGTCGACCTGGACCCGGCGGGCAACCTGCTGGAACTCCGCGTCGAGGATCTTGGGAACTATTTCGAAACCCATCCGGAATGGGAAGCTACCGAGGGGTATCAGCCTCTCACGCAGTCGGACTTCCGCTCACTGCTGGATCGCCTTGACCGCATCCAGACGAAGGGGCGGGTCGTCCGGCCGGCTTCCTTGCCCTTCGCCGTGGAATACCGGACCGAGTACATGCAGGAGACATACGAACGTGCCCGTCTTCGCTGGGCGAGGATGGTCGATCTTGATACGGACAGGAATCAGCGGACCGTATCGGTTCTCAGTATCCAGGTTATATTCGATCACCGGGGTAAAAACCCGGTCAATCTCTGCCCCTGCCGATGCCGCCCGGCCGCATCCGATCATTTCTCCAATGGGGGGAACGAGTTCATCCTGCTCGACCTTCCTGTCCCCCGTCACCGCGTCTTCGGAAGGATATCCCTCCCCGACGGGAAAAGCGCTGCAGATGCGATGGTGGAAATCTTCGAATGTCCGGCAAACGAGTATGGATTGTCCCATCTCGACAGGGAGACGAAACGCATTGCCGCTTGCCATGTCGAGGAGGACGGGTATTTCTGCCTCGACGGGCTTCCCCCTGGAAATTATGTATTCCGGGCCGGCACGGCCTATGAAAGCGATCTGAACCAGATCCACGCCTTCATCACCATCGCCGGGGACGAGGAGGACGCTTTCGACGAGCCGATTTTCACCTGCCTTTCAGCTGCCACCTGACCGAAGCTTTTCCGAATCAACCACTAATTACACTGATCTTCACTAATCTCCTGCGGATAGCCCTCCATCAAAGCTCCCTCTTGAGTCGATTATTGGTCAACACAAATAGAATCAATTAATTCTGGAGCTAATTAGTGTCGAATAGTGTGATTATTCGTGTCGATGAGTGTGATTAGTGGTTCAAATCCGCCGTCGCCGCCGCACCGAGGCAATTGCGTTGCTGTGAAGGGGCTCAGGAGAAGGGTTGCGGCGCCCAAGCGTAAATCGTTCCCCCGGGAATAGGGGGGGAGAGGCGATCGGGGAGGCGGTAATTCACCAAAGTGGCAAAGATTTCCCCCACCCCCCCTCCGGGAGGGACAAGCGACGCAGGCCCGCTTTAACAAATTGCTTTTTCGAAATATTATATTGAAAATAAAGGCTTTGCATGCTACAATCGGGTTTCGTTAACGCCAATTAACTGGCCCGGAAAGGAGCAGCAAAGCCATGGCGATGAGAGCACAAAACGACCTCTTCAGTTGGGATTTCATCGAGGAGATGGAGGACATCAAAAGAACCCGGCTGGTGCTGGAGAACCTGCCGGACGAGGGACTGGTGCGTACGCTGGAAAGTCGGCGGGGCCAAGGGAGAAACGATTACCCGGTCCGGCCGATCCCGTTGAAGCTGCTGCCGGGTCGAGGGAACGAGGGGCTCTGTTGCGACCAGGACGGGCGGTTGTATTGCTGGCGCGAGGATGTGGACAGCGGGAAGTCCGGCCACTACCCGATGTCGCTCAAGGGATGCGAGGCCGATCGGGACAGTCTGAAGTACTTGTGCCCGGCGGAAGCGAAGGGGTTTTCATGAAGTGTGTCCAAAGTCGGGAAAAATGGCCTGAAAATGGTGGCTCTTTCCATATTTGGCGCTTCTTTGGCTGCATGGAGCCGTGTGTATCCCGGCTGGGGAGGTATTCCGAGCGTTTGCCGCCTCTGCCCGGAAATCCTCACAGCGCAATAACCACCGGGGCCCCTCTTCGGCTTGACACAAACGGCCTTCCGCATATAATGGCGGCTCACTTTCGGGAAGGAGTCTGCCATGATTGGTGCCCCCGGACTGGTTCAATATCTGCTCTTCCTGGCCATGCTGGCGGCCGGCGTGGGGCTTTTCGCCGTCAGGATGCGCAACAAGATCCGGCTGCTGACGAAGTTCGCCCCGGAGAACCGCTTCGACCGGCCGGCGGAGCGCGTGAAGAAAACCCTCGTCCACGTCTTCGGCCAGAAGCGCATCCTCAAGGACCCCGCCACGGGGCTCATGCACGCCTTCATCTTCTGGGGCTTCTGCGTCCTGGGCGTCCAGACGGCCTCCCTCTTCCTCGGCACGCTGGTGCGATACAACTTCGCCGCCGCCCTGGGTGATTTTTACGCCTGGCCCAAGGACCTCTTCATCGTCCTGGTCTTCCTCGCCGTGATCTACGCCTTCTTCCGGCGCCTCGTCGTCCGTCCGGCGCGGGTGGAAAGCTCCGGCGAGGCCTACCTGGTGCTGGGCCTGATCCTGGTCCTCATGATGACCGACATGAAGGGCGCCGCCGCCGAGCAGGCCCTCACCGGCCACTCCTTCGGCTTCCTGGGCAAGGCCCTGGCGCCGTTGATGGCCTGGCTGTCCCCGGAAATGCTGAGTTTCACCTGGCAGGCCTGCTTCTGGGTTCAGGCGGCCGTCATCCTGGCCTTCCTGAACATCCTTCCGGGGTCCAAGCACTTCCACGTCATCACCTCGCTCTTCAACGTCTACTTCCGCAAGCTGACCCCCATGGGCAAGCTCCGCACGCTCGACCTCGAGGACGAGAACGCCGAGAGCTTCGGCGTCGCGAAGGCCACCGAGCTGGACTGGAAGGTGGTGATGGACCTCTACTCCTGCACCGAGTGCGGCCGCTGCCACGAGCACTGCCCCACCCACACCACCGACAAGCCCCTCTCCCCCAAGCGGATGAACGACCACCTCAAGCACTACGTCTACGGGCACGAGAAGGAGATCCTGGCGGGGAAGGGCGCCGAGTTGCCGGACCTTTACGCTTCCGAGACCGTGGGCACCGACGAACTGTGGGCCTGCACCACCTGCGGCTACTGCGAGAAGGCCTGCCCCCTCTTCATCGAGCAGATCCAGTGGATCACCGACTTCCGGCGCTACAAGACCCTCTCCGAGAGCGAGTTCCCCGAGGAACTCCAGAAAGCCTTCAAGGGGCTCGAGAACAACTCCAACCCCTGGGGGATCGGCGCCCACAAGCGGGCCGAGTGGGCCGAGGGGCTGGACGTCCCCGTGGTGGGCGAGGCGGAGTCCTTCGAGTACCTCTACTACGTGGGCTGCTCCGGCAGCTTCGACGACCGGAACCGCAAGATCGCCCGGGCCTTCGCCACGCTCCTGAAGAAGGCGGGGGTCTCCTTCGCCATCCTGGGCGAGGCCGAGGGGTGCTGCGGCGACGCCGCCCGGCGCACCGGCAACGAGTACCTGTTCCAGACCCTGGCCCAGGGCAACGTGGAGATCTTCAAGGAAGCCGGCGTGAAGAAGATCCTCACCACCTGCCCCCACGGCTACAACACCCTGAAGAACGAGTACCCGGAGTTCGGCGGGACGTACGAGGTCTGGCACCACACCCAGTTCCTGGAGAAGCTGGTGAAGGAAGGGAAACTCAAGCCCGTCAAGTCGTTTGAAGCGAAGATCACCTTCCACGACTCCTGCTACCTCGGGCGCTACAACGCGGTCTACGACGCGCCGCGGGCCCTGCTCGGCAGCGTCCGGGGCGTGAAGCTGGCCGAGATGGCCCTGAACCGGGACAAGGGTTTCTGCTGCGGCGGCGGCGGCGGCCGCGTCTTCATGGAGGAGAGCCTCGGCACGCGCATCAACCACAAGCGCATGGAGCACGTGAAAGCCACCGGTTGCGGCGTGGCGGCCACGGCGTGCCCCTTCTGCATGACCATGCTCTCCGACGGCGTGAAGGAGACCAACCTCGAGGGGGTCGAGGTCCGCGACGTGGCGGAGATCCTCCTGGACGCGGTGGAATAAGGCTGTAGGCTGTAGGCTGTAGGTCCGGAGGAATCCCCATCGGGGTCGGGGTCGGAATCGGAATCGGAATCGGCATCGGTATCGGTATCGCAGTCGCAATCGCTGTCGCAGTCGCAGCCGCAGCCACTGTCGCAATCGCAATCGCCGTCGCACCCGTGAACGCGGTCGCCGCCAGGATCAGCGGCCCCCTGGGCGACGGCGGCCCACAGCCCTTGATCCTCTCCCTTTCCAGGAAGGCGGCGCGCGGGCACCCTGCGGAGAGGGTGCCGAGCCTCTCGCCGGCGTGACGGCGCTGACGGGGCATGCGATACATGCAGGCGCTTTAACGCTCTTCCTTTGCGAGCTTGGCGTCTTGGCGCGAGCCGATCCGGATCTGGACCTCGCCAAGGCGCCAAGACCGCCAAGAAAACCGGTTAACCAGGGATGCGGCCAAGGGGCACGAAGGCTCGCCTTCTCCGGGTCGCCCCGTTGTTGGCGGGGAAGAACGTGGCCGCAGCACGGTTTTCCTGCCGGCGACGCTCGGGACAACCCGACAGAAGCATCGATTTCAACCGACATTCGGCCCTTGGCGGGGCCAAACAAATCCAGCGTGATTGGCAGTCCGTGAGTCGCCATGTATAATACGTGTGATTCCGCGATTCTTGTCAGACCTGCCGGAGGTGCCGGAATGGGGAACAGTTGGCGTAAAAGGATCTGCATTGCCGGGATGGGAGTCATGATTGCCGGCGGTCTCCTGTCGGCCGGGCGGGGCCTTCCACCTGAAACAGCCGTGGCTGGGGCACCCGCGGACAGGGCAGATGTCCCGGAGCTGATCAAACAGGGCCGGTGGGACGAGGCGGAAACACAGGCCCGCGCCCTTCTGGCAGCCGACCCGGGGGACGGGGATGCAACCCGGTGGCTTCGGGAGATCGCCCTCGTGGACCGATGGGAGGTTCTGGCGCCGCGCGGAAAAGCGGTCGTACCGGCCCAATTGTGGCTGCGGCGGCACTGGATCGGGCTGGACTTCACCCCGCCGGAGGGTCCCCGGGAAGAGGGTTTCCGGTGGCCCCTTCCGGGGGTCGAGGTCAAGTACAAGGAGGACACGGCCTGGCATCAGCCGGGGTACGGCGTGGTCTGCCACGGCCTGGAAATGAAGAGCGGAAAGGAGAAGTGGCGGGTCTACACCCGCTTCCCCTTCTTCGAGGTGATCTCCATGCAGCGGCGCATCCGGAGCTGGCAGGTGAAGGCCCAGCGGCCGGACGTCCCCCCGCCGCCTTTCCCCGCGGCCGTGGTGAAAGGCAAGGACACGGCCGGGCTGAAAACCACCGTTCGCGAGTCGATCGCGAGCGGGCGCTGGGACGTCGCCGAGGCGGGTGTTCAGGCCCTGGAAACCCTCTCGCCCCACGACCCGGAGGTTGGGGCGCTCAAGGCGGAGACGGCGGTCGTCGGGCAGTGGGCGGTCCGCACATGGTCGCCGTCCGATGGTTACGCCGGGACCCTCACCCTTCGGAAGAACTGGATCACCTTCGAGGGCGAGGACTACGGCGGGAGCCCCGACAAGCCGCAGCGGAACGATTCCTTCCACTTCCCGCGGACCGCCTTGCGGGAGGCCTCGGTCTGCAGCGAGCGGGACTACGGCGCCAAGGCGGGGAGCGGCGGGGCCCTGGACCTGGTGCCCGGATGGGCCTCGACGGTGGCCACCGGGAAGAACTACGGCGTGGAACTCCGTTTCCGAAGCGGGGAGAAGTCCTGGAAACTGATCCTTCGCGGCGAACGCAACCAGAAGGGTGACGCCCTGGGCGCGGCGGCGATCCTCGGCTCCGGGGTCGACCCGGCGCGGTAAGGCCGGCCGCGGGCCGTTTCACGGCGCCGCCTCCGGGGCGCCGATCCTCCCCGTCCCGGTGCTACCGGCGGGAACACTGCTGGCATCGGGCTTGGGCCCGCCTCACAGCGGCACTTGTCCGTTGCTTTTTCCGCTCTCCTGGCCCATAATCGGGACCGGACCCGCGAAACACACGTCTTGTGAACTCTCCCCGGAGGTCGTTTCACTTTGCCGGGTCCGGAGCGGAGGATGATGCCCCCCACCCAGCCCCCCTGCATCCTGGTCGCCGACGACCAGCCCGACGTCCGGGACGCCCTGCGGCTCCTCCTCAAGACGGAAGGCTTTCGGGCGGAGGCGGCCGACTCCCCGGCGGCGGCCCTGGACCTGGCTTCCCGGCGGGAGTTCGACGCCGCCCTCGTGGACCTCAACTACACCCGGGACACCACCTCCGGCCGGGAGGGCCTCGACCTGCTGGAGCGCCTGCGGGGCCTCGACGCCACCCTCCCGGTGATCGTGATGACCGCCTGGGGCACCGTGGACCTGGCGGTGGAAGCCATGCGCCGCGGGGCCCGGGACTTCGTCGGCAAGCCGTGGGACAACGAGCGTCTTCTGCATGTCGTCCGGACCGAGGTGGAATTGCGTCGCGCGGCCCGCCAGGAGCGCTTTCTGAGGGAAGAGAACCGACTGCTGCGCGGCGAGGGCCTCCCGGAGATGGTGTGCGGCTCCCCGGCCATGGCCGCCGTCATCGACCTCGTCCGCCGCGTGGGCCCCTCCGACGCCAACCTGCTCATCACCGGCGAAAACGGGACGGGGAAAGGCCTGCTGGCCCGGCTCGTCCACTCCCTCTCCGAGCGCTCCGACAGGCCGCTGGTCACCGTCAACATGGGGGGCCTCTCCGAGGGGCTCTTCGAGTCCGAGCTGTTCGGCCACGTCAAGGGGGCCTTCACCGACGCCAGGGCCGACCGGGTGGGCCGCTTCGAACTGTCCGCCGGCGGGACCCTCTTCCTCGACGAGATCGCCAACCTCCCGTCGGCCCTGCAGGCCAAGATGCTGCGGGTGCTGGAGTGCGGCGAGTTCGAGCGGGTGGGGTCGTCCCGCACCCAGCGGGTGGACGTGCGCATCCTCTCCGCCACCAACTCCGACCTCAACGCCGAGGCGGCGGCCGGCCGCTTCCGGCAGGACCTCCTCTTCCGGCTCAACACCGTGGAGGTCCGGCTGCCGCCCCTGCGGGAGCGCCCCGAGGACATCCCCCTCCTGGCCGCCCACTTCCTGGCACGCCACGCGGCGAAGTACCGGAAGCCCGTCACGGGTTTCGAGGCGTCGGCCCTGAACGTGCTCCAGACCTACGCCTGGCCGGGGAACGTGCGGGAACTCGACCACGTGGTGGAGCGGGCCGTCCTGCTCAGCCGCGGCACCCGGGTCCAGCCGGCGGACCTCTCCTGCCGTCCCGCCCCCGGAACGGGGCCCGCCCCGGACGACCTGAGCCTGGAGGACCTCGAGCGCCTTTTCATCCGCAAGGCGCTCGACCGGCACGGCGGCAACGTCCTGCGCACCGCCCGCGCCCTGGGCCTCAGCCGGAGCGCCCTCTACCGCCGCCTCCAGAAGCACGGCCTTGACGGGGCCGGCGAAGCCGGCGCGTGAGGCAGTCCGCATGAGCCCGCCCCGGCGCCCGCAGTCGAAATTTTCTCAACGGCACCCCGGCGCGTCGCTTCTCCTGGGCCTGCTCCCCGCCGTGGCCCTCACGGCGCTCCTGGCCGGCACCGGGGGGGCGTCTCCCTCCACCCGCTGGGGCCTGGCCGTCATCGCTCTCCTGGCCTGGCTGGTTCCGTTCGTCGCTTGCCGCGCCCGGGTGAACCGCCACCTGCGCACCCTGGCCAACGCGCTTTCGGCCCTTCGGGAAGGGGATTTCTCCCTGCGGGTCCGGGGCGGCGGGATGACCGACCCCCTGGGGGAACTGGTCCGCGAGGTGAACAACCTGGGGGAGTTCCTCCGGGAGCAGCGCGCGGGGTCCCTGGAGGCGCAGGCCCTGGTGCGGGTGGTCCTGGGTGAGATCGACGTGGCGCTCCTCACTTTCGACGGCGGTGCCAACCTGCGACTGGTCAACCGCGCGGGCGAGCGGCTCCTGGGAAGAACGGCCGCCGACCTCGCCGGCCGGAACGCCCGGGAACTGGGTTTGGACAAGCTTCTGATCGGGGAGACTCCCCGGGTTACGGAACTGAACCTCCCCGGGGGGGCGGGCCGCTGGGAGCTGAGGCGGACGCAGTTCCGTGAACACGGCCGGCGCCACACCCTCCTGGTGCTCACCGACCTGAGCCGGGCCCTCCGGGACGAGGAACGGGCGGCCTGGCAGCGCCTGCTGCGGGTCCTGGGGCACGAGCTGAACAACTCCCTGGCGCCCATCCGGTCCATCGCCGGCAGCCTTCTCAAGATCCTGCGCCGCGACCCCCCGCCCGAGGACTGGCGGCAGGACCTCGAGGAGGGCCTCGCCATCGTGGAGGGGCGTGCCGAGGGGCTGCACCGCTTCCTCGACGGCTACTCCCGCCTGGCCCGGCTCCCCCTGCCCCGATTGGCACCGGTGGACCTGGGGGATGCCGTCCGGCGCGCCGCGGCGCTGGAGACCCGGCTGGCGGTCGCGGTGGAGGAAGGACCGCCGGTAACGGTTCAGGCCGACGCCGGCCAGCTGGACCAGGTGCTCATCAACCTGCTGCGGAACGCCGCGGACGCGGCGCTTGTGACGGGGGGCGGCGTGGCGGTGTCGTGGGGACCCGAGGGCGGGGCGGCGGTGGTCCGCGTCCGGGACGGCGGCCCCGGGATCGCCAATCCCGCCAACCTCTTCGTTCCCTTCTTCACCACCAAGCCCAGCGGCTCGGGGATCGGCCTGGTCCTCTCCCGCCAGATCGCCGAGGCCCACGGCGGCACCCTGGAGCTGAACAACCGCCCGGAGGGGAAGGGCTGCGAAGCCGTCCTTCGGCTACCGATGCCGGAAGGTTGACGCCTCTTCGCAGAGCCCCCGGATCTCGCCCCGAATCGCCCCGCCCCGGCAACGGCACGAATGCCTTTCTGGCCGCACGGCGCGAAAGCGCTTCTGGCCACATGGTGCGAGAGCCTCGCCCCGACCACACGCGGCGCGAAAGCCCCGCCGGTCACGCGGCGCGAAGGCCCCCGGAGCGCCGCTTTCGGAGTGCGGCAGCGAGTCCCCGAGTTGCCGCTTTGCCCTACGGATGGGAAGACCTCACGCCAAGAGAGCCATCGGGACGGCAGGGAGTGCATCGACAGGGGCTGGATAGGGGGAGGAAAAGCGGATGTCATTGATGCGGAACCCAACAAGGACGAGATCTCGAGGTTTTTATAGGGAATCGCTCCGGTTTCCGTCGATTTTCCTTCAAATTTCTGATCAGGTCACTGAGGCGTGGGATACCCGTCGTCAAACAAGGGACAAAACCCGGTAGTTCGATCAGAGGTAGGATGTAGAAGACGGGTAACACCAAAGCCGAGGTCTTTGGCTTTCTCGAAGCGTCTGCCTCTTTATCCCGAAGGGATTCCGGATATTAGCCGGTGGGTGCTCCGCCGGAGGCGGTGCTCCCACCGGAAAAACGGTACCCGCCTCTCGGTCCCGCGCCCCGGAGGCGGCGCCGGAAGGTCTCCTTGTTCATCGGGATGGCACGGGCAGCAGTTTTCTCGCGCCGCCTCCGGGGCGCTGACCTTCATTACAACCGCTTTCCCGGCGGGAACACCACCTCCGGTGGAGTACCCGCCGGCTAATTTCTTTAATCCCTTCGGGATGGGAGCCGAATTTCCTTCATCTCCCTGGTTTGATGCCCCTCAACGGGCCAAAGGCGAGAATCTCTTCGGGATGGGTGTTTCTACTCGAACAGCATCAAGTCGAGGGTCTCAACGGCTTCGAAGTGTCGGTCCGAGGTGAGGAGCGTCCCGCCCATGCTCAGGCAGGAGGCCGCGATCCAGACGTCGTTGACGGGGATTTTCGTGCCCTTTTTTTCAAGGGAAAGGTAGACGACGGCGTATTTGCGCGTGACGTCCTCGTCCACGTCGATGACCCGGATGTCCAGTTCCTTCATCACCTGTCCGAGCTTCTCCTCGTTCCAGGCCGCCCGCGTCCCCTTCAGGAACCCGTAGCGCAGTTCCCCGAGAACGACGGCGGGGATCCAGAGCGTCGTCCCTTTCCGCGCCAGGGCGGCGACGACAGGCTCGTGGCCCCGAGCGAAGCCGACGTAGGCCGAGGTGTCCAGCACCAGGTTCATGCCCAGTCTCCCGGATGGACGGTCTCGAAAACGGCGAGGTTCTCCGACAACTCAGCGGCTTCCACGTCGCTCATCCACCCCGCCAGCGCCCGAACCTTTCGCTCCCGCTCCGACAACCCCAGGGAATCCTCCACCAAGTCCAGAATGTAACGGCTCTGCGTTCGCCCGGACGCTTCGGCCGCCTGCTTCAGTTTCTCCTTCGTCTCCGCGGACATTCTCAGGCTGACGGTCATGCCCACCTCCCGTAATACAACAACAGATTGATTGTATTACATCGCTGCCGTTAATTCAATCCGGATCTTGGACGTCCGACCATAGAACTGCGGGTTTTGTTCGTTTGGTTCGTGGTTTGTTTTCCGGTTGATCCGGCTCAAGGGAATCGCAGCCCGAGGACGTAGCGTTCCCACCGCTTCTGGAACGCCGCCATGTCCTTCTCGCCCAGAACGTTCTGCAACGTCTTGTAACCGGTGGGGTCCGCCCTGGCGTTGGCGGTGAAGTCGCGGTAGAACTTCACCAGGAGGCCCTGCTCCTGGAGGTAGTAACAGAGGTAGCGCGACTGGCCGTAGAACTGGCTGTACTTCGGGTTGCCCGAGGCCCCGTAGAACTCCGCGTCGGTCTTGGCGGTCAGCTCCCGGAAGCTCACCGTGTTCCCCGCCCGGATCGCCTGCTGGAGCCCCTCCAGCCGCCAGTTGGTCAGGCCGACGATGTGGCCGTCCCGCTCGTGGCACTGCTCGAAGAGCGACCCCAGCCCCTCGTTGAACCAGGGCGGGCACGCGGGGAAGTTGGCGTGCATGAAGGGGTGGACGATCTCGTGCACCAGCGTCCCGCCGCCGGTGGCGATGTTCATCACCAGGGCGCGATGCCGGGCGGAGTAATAGCCGTAGGGCGTCTCCGGGGTGTCCCCGAAGAGCAGCTTCGCGTGCTTCCGGTAGCTGGCGTCGTCCTTGAAGAGCCAGATGGTGAGGGTCTCCACGGGGTCTTTGCGGAAGAAGTCCTGCTTGAGCCTGTCCACGGCCCACTTCACCGTGGTGGTCGCCCGCCGTCTCACCGTCTCGGGCGCCTCGTCGCCCGCCACCACGAAGGGCGGCTCGACCAGCACCGTGAACCCCGGCGGGGCCTGTTTCCGCACGGCGGCCACCGCCGCGGCCGGCGTCGCCCCCTTCACGGCGGGGGGCTTCGCGGGGGGCGCCGCGACGCCGACTCCCGCCAGCCAACCGGACAGCACCCACCCGAACCCTACTTTCGTCGCTCCACCCAGCATCGTGGCCTCCCTCTTTCCCAACCTCTCGAGACGATTTTACCCCACGAAACACCCCGCCGACCGTAAAGAAATCGTAAAGGCGACGCACCCGCAAAAAGTCGCCAAAATGGAGATATCCCGCGAATAACGCCAATGCACGCGAATTCATAACGCTTATGATTTCTTTGACTTATTGGATTCTGATTCGCGTTCGTTCGCGTGATTCGCGGGCTGCAAGGGACTTTTTGCGGGGCCGTTAAGGCTGTTCGATCGTTTCATCACAGCTTTTCCGCTTCAATAGACGCTCAGGGCAACGGAAAGGCGTTGAGCCGGCCGCGTGGAGCGGCGTCTTCCGGTCGCCCGGGAAAGCCCAGCGCGGTGTCCACCCCTCTGCACGATTCCCATATGAACCTGTCTTGTGAGTTTGGTATTCCCTGTGTTCCCTGCGGTTGAACCGGCTTGATACGCGTTCGTCAGGGCTGCCTCCCAAAAAAGCCTGTGAACCGGACGTCTTTTCAGCTATCCTGTCCGCGGCCGGAGGTCCAGGGACCGGGTGTCGCCCGCCCGGGCAAGTGCGGCAGGGGGAGAGGCCGGAATGGACGAATCCGCCTGGAAGGTTCTGAAAATGACGCCTCGGAAACTCGACCGTTCGCGGTACCGGCATTTTCCGGCAAGCACCCCGAGTGGTCGGCCGCTCAAGAATGCCTGCCGGACCGGCTACTCGCCCCGGGAGGCGGAGGAACGCCTGCTGGCGGCCGGCAGGCCCCTGGAGGATACCCGTCGCCGGGTCGGCGAAGCGGTGCGCGCTCACGCCGCGGCCGTGGCCCGGTCCTGGACGCCGTGGGTCGAGCGGTACGGCTTCATCGACGAGATGTTCCGGCTCCCCCCGGAGACCCTCGAGGAGTTCCTCCACCAGCAAGGCTGGGACGACCTGCGGGAAAGGGTCATCCGGGTCGCGGCGGACACGGGTCTGTTGGAAAGCGATCCCGCCCTCCGAAAGGACCTGAGCAACCGCGTCACCGGTCTCGCCGGGGAAGACGCGCCGCGCCCCGCCGCCTTCATGCTGCAGCACCTGCACGGTCTGCCCCCCGGCCTGGCCGAGGCCGCCGCCCTTCGCCACCGCTACGTCGTGCCCGGGGTTCCCGAAGCGATTGTCTTTCTCATGTTTTTTATTCCGATCCTGGCCGTGGCCTTCCTGGCCTCCCTCATCGGCGGCCACGCCCGCACCTTTCTCCCGATCATCTTCGCCTGGGCCTTCACCTTCCTGGTCGCGCTGCTCGTGGCCAACCTGGTCCGGGAGGAGCCGTTTCGCCGGGCGCCCTGGCGGAAGCGCCTGGCGCGCTGGAAGGCCGAAACCGCCGCGTCCGCGGCTGAGCAGGGCGGCGGATCGATGGGCGACCGGGGTTCGGCGGGGAAATGACGGGCGTGAAAGGACGAAAGGACCTAAAGGACCAAAGGGACCCAAAGGACCGGAAGGGCGAGACGGGAATTGTCCATGGGGGTTTCCTCCGAAATCGGTGTTGATCCGTGTTCATCCGTGGTTGAGATTGGGTTGCGGCCGGCAGTTGCTCAATTAATTTCGCGTATTCCGTGTATTTCGTGGTTTCTTTTCCGGGTTATCGGTTTGGGGGATGGGAGGACGGGCATGTCCGGAACGACGACGGTGACGGTGATCGGAGGCGGTTTGGCGGGGAGCGAGGCCGCCTGGCAGCTCGCCCGGCGGGGCGTGCCCGTCCGGCTCCTGGAAATGCGCCCCGGCACGATGACCCCCGCCCACCGAACCGGGGACCTCGCCGAGTTGGTCTGCTCCAACTCCCTCAAGTCCGAGGCGCCGGCGTCCGCCGTCTTCCTGCTCAAGGAGGAACTGCGCACACTGGGCAGCCTGGTGATGCTCTCCGCCGACGAAACCCGCGTCCCGGCCGGCCACGCCCTGGCGGTGGACCGGGAGCGCTTCGCCCGGCGGGTCACCGAAGCCCTCGAGGGCCACCCGCTCGTCGAGGTCCGGCGCGAGGCGGCGGAGGACGTCGGCCCCGACCGCCCCGTCATCGTGGCCGCCGGCCCCCTGGCCTCCGACGCCCTGGCCGGCGCCCTGTCCCGGGCCGCCGGGGCGGGCCACCTCTACTTCCACGACGCCGTCAGCCCCATCGTGGCGAGGGACTCCATCGACTTCGGCGTGGCCTGGGAGTCCTCCCGCTACGGGAGGGGCGGCGACGACTACCTCAACTGCCCCTTCGATCGGGAGGCCTACGAACGCTTCCTCGAAGCCCTGCTCGCGGCGGAGCAGCACCCGCTCCACGCCTTCGAGGAACCCCGCTTCTTCGAGGGGTGCCTGCCGGTGGAGGAACTGGCCCGGCGGGGCCCCGACACCCTCCGCTTCGGACCCCTCAAGCCGGTGGGCCTGGACGACCCCCGCACGGGGCGCCGCCCCTGGGCTGTTCTGCAACTCCGGAAGGAGAACGCCCTGGCGGAGGCCTACAACCTGGTGGGTTTCCAGACCAACCTCCGCTACGGGGAGCAGGAGCGGGTGTTCCGGATGATCCCGGGCCTGGCGAACGCCCGCTTCCTTCGACTGGGGAAGATGCACCGCAACACCTTCGTCAACGCCCCGCGGGTGCTGGACGCGTCCCTGGAGATGAAGGCCTGCCCGGGGGTCTTCCTCGCCGGGCAGCTCATGGGCCTGGAAGGGTACGTTGAAGCCGTCGCCACCGGTCTATTGGCGGCGCTCCAGGTCCACCGACGCCTCCGGGGCCTCCCGCCGCTCCTGTTCCCCCGGGAAACGGCGCTGGGGAGCCTGCAGCACTTCTGGACCCACGCGGAGCCGGACCGTTACCAGCCCACCAACATGAGCTTCGCCCTGCTCCCCCCGCCGGAACCGGGGCTCAAGCGCCGGATCCGCGGAAAGGCGGAACAGCACGCCCACCGCGTGACGGAGGCGCTGGGGGTCTTCCGGGCATTCACCGCGGAGATGGAACAGGGTATGTAAGCGGAACACAAGAACCCACGAACGCCACCCGGGAAAGCCGGAACATAACCACGAAATATACAAAATACACGAACTGCACGAAAGGAATCCGGACGAGAATGCAGTATCGCGCCCATGAAAAACCGTGATCGATTTCCGAGGCAATCGTGAGTTCACAGCGCGGATCGATGCGGCTGGACCTGCAGATGTGGGATCAAATTTCGTGTATTTCGTGGTTTAATATCGGTGGATGCTGTTCGGGGGAGGCGGGATGGCAAGGCGGGAAGGGCTGAGGATCGAGGCGGTGGAACCGGGTTCGCCCGCGGCGGAGATGGGCCTGGGGCCGGGGGACGTCTGCCTCGCCCTCAACGGCGAACCCCTGGAGGACTACCTCGATTACCAGTTCCACTACGCGGAGTTCGAGGAGAACACCCTGCGGGTCCGCAAGCCCGACGGCGAGCTGTGGGACGTGGAGTTCGAGCTGGGCGACGGCGAGCCCCTCGGCGTCCGCTGGGCGGAGATCCCCCCCCGGACCTGCCGCAACCGCTGCGTCTTCTGCTTCGTGGACCAGCTCCCCAAGGGCGTCCGCCGCACCCTCCGCATCAAGGACGAGGACTTCCGCCACTCCTTCCTCTACGGCAACTTCGTCACCCTCAGCAACGTGTCGGGCCGCGACCTCCGGCGGATCGTCGACCAGAAGCTCTCGCCGCTCTACGTATCGGTCCACGCCACCGACCCCGACGTCCGCCGGCGGTTGACGGTCCCCCGCGGCACGGACCGCTTCGACGAGCACTTCCGCTTCCTGGTCGCGAACGGGGTCACCCTCCACACCCAGGTGGTCCTCTGCCCGGGGATCAACGACGGCGACGTCCTGGAGCGGACCGTGGAAGACCTCGCCGCGAGCCGACCGGCCGTGGTCTCCGTGGGCGTGGTGCCGCTGGGCCTCACGGCGCACCGGGAAAGGCTCCCGGCGCTGACGTCCCCCGACCCCGCCTTCTGCCGCGAGACCCTGGATCGGATCGACCGTTTGCAGGCGGCGTGCCGGGACCGGTTCGGGAGCCGGTTCGTCTGGGCCGCCGACGAGTTCTACCTCCAGGCGGGGGCGCCCCTCCCGCCGGTGGAAGCCTACGAAGGCTTCCCCCAGCTGGAGAACGGCATCGGCATGGCCCGGGACTTCCTCGACGGCTTCGGTGAGCTGCTCCGCCGCCGCCGGAAGGCCTTCGCCGGCCGCCGGGCCCTGTTCGCCACCGGGGCCTCCTTCGCACCCCTCCTGCGGGAGTGCCTCGAGCGTTTCAACCGCTTCCACGGGGCGGCGCTGGGGGTGCTGGAAGTGCCCAACCGCTTCCTGGGCGGCCGGGTGACGGTGGCCGGGCTCCTTTCGGGAAGCGACCTCCTGGCCGCCGCCCGGGGCGTCGATGCGGGGGAGTTCCTGGGCGTCCCGTCCTCCTGCCTCAACGCCGACGGGCGCTTCCTCGACAACCGGACCCTCGACGATCTCGAGCGCGAAACCGGGTTCCCGGTGACGGCCTGCGCCCCCTGCCCGGACGGGATCGTCAGGGCCCTCTCCGAATCCCCGACTGCACGACGGCATCGAAGGGACGTTCGCACGATCACGGAGGAAGGCAAGTCATGATCAAGAAGTTCATGCGAGGGTATATGAAAGACATCCTGGTGGTGCTGCTCATCGTGTTCGCCTGGTTCGCCCTGCAGAAGTGGATCCTGCCCAAGCTCGGGGTCCCCACCTGAATGTCCCAGTCGTGCGATCTCGGGTCCCGGGATCAGAAGGGGAAAGGCACGATCGAGACGGACGGGAAGAAGTAGGCTGTTGGCCAGGCGCAAAGACGCCAAGCCTCGCAAAGCCGGAACCGGAAAAGGGGGATTCCTTTGCGAGGCTTTGGGTCCTGGCGTCCTTGCGAGAGACCGGATACGTCGATTCCGGAACCGGATCAGCACCAGTGGGGCATTTTAGCCCCGGGGCATGCCGGACGACGCGGCCGGGATTCCCTCCTCCGTCCCCGCACCGGGTTTCCCCGCTCTGAAAGCGGTGGGAGCCCACCGATGATCTCAAATCGTGCTCATTTTGCCAAAGATCTTACTTCGTAGGGACTACAGCCTACAGCCTATAGCCTGCACATGGCCGCCAGCGGGCAGGTCGTCCGGACGGACGGGTCGCACGGGCCCTCACCGCCGCCGCAGCGGGTGGTGCCCCACCAACTGAGGGCGAAGTCCCAGCGCAGCGGGTCCTCCGGGCAGAGCCGGCGGAAGGCGGCGGTGACTTCCCGGGCGGCCGGGAGCCCCGGGGAGGACCGGTGGGTGAGGCCCAGGCGACGGGCAAGGCGGAAGACGTGCACGTCCAGGGGCATCACCAGGCGGCCGGGGTCGATCCCGGTCCACAGTCCCAGGTCGGGCGCTTCCCGCCGGACCATCCACCGCAGGAAGAGGAAGGGCCGCTTGAGGGAACTGGCGCCGTCGGGGTCCGGGAACAGGAAAAGGGGGGTCCCCGTCCGCCCGCGGAAGGCCGGGTGTCCGGCCAGGCTATCCAGGCGGGCCCGCAGGTCCCGGAGCATCCCGCGCAGCGCTTCCGAGACGTCGCCCGCCCCGCCGGCCTTGAAGCTTCCGAAATACGCCTCCAGGTCCTCGTGCCCCCGGAGGACCCGGCCCAGCACGGCCGCCGCCAGGGCCAGGTCGGCGCCGGTGTTGAAACGGTAACGCAGGGGGAAGAACCGTCGAGCGTCCCGGGCCGGGTCGAAGCGGCGCAGGCCGTCCGCCAGGTCCGTCGGCAGGAGGGCGAAGAACCGCTCCAGGATGCCCAGGAACAGGTCCCGGCGGCCGTAGGCCAGCAGGGCGGCGAACCACCCGGCGGCCTCGGCGTCCGCCTTCCCGCCGAACCGCCGGGGGAAACGGACCGGGTCGGCGTCCTCGACGAAACCTTCGGGGCACCGGTCCCGCACCGTTTCCAGGGCACGGAGCAACGGCTCGACGCCATCACCCGCCCGCCCCCCCTGCACCGCAGTCCGCAGGTCAGGCGCGCGAGCACTGGAAGGTGAAGCCTGTTTCGGGTCGCCGGGCGCGTCCGCCTTCCCCGTCGACCCCCGGTTTTCATTCTTCATTCTTTGCTTGCATCGCCGCATCGAAGAGATTAAGTTGTCGGGTCACCCTCGCGGGCGACTGGTGGAAGGATACCATGGATTCGACGCGCCAACCCGTTTTGATGGTCTTCGTGGACGGCCTGGGCATCGGCCCGGATGGCCCCGCCAACCCCGTGGCCCGCCCGGGTCTTCGCGTGCTCTCCCTGCTGGACAAGCTGCGCCGATGGGGCCCCTTCGACGTGGATCACTTCGTCGCCACCCGGCTGGACGCCACCCTGGGCGTGCCCGGCATCCCCCAGAGCGGGACCGGCCAGACCACCCTCCTGACGGGGGTGAACGCCGCGGAACTCCTGGGCAGGCACCTGAACGGCTTCCCCAACCGCCGCCTCCGGCAGCTCATCGCAGCGGAAAGCGTGTTCGTCCAGCTGGCCCGTTGCGGCCTCCTGGCGAACTTCGCCAACGCCTTCACCCCCGAGTTCTTCCCCGCCCTGGAGGAGGAGCGCCTCTCGGTGACCACCTGGTCCACGCTGGCCGCCGGCCGGCCCCTGCGCAGCCTGCAGGAACTGCGGGACGGGCGGGCCGTCTACCAGGACTTCACCAACCTCCACCTCCAGATGCGGGGCTACGACATCCCGATGCGCCGCCCGGAGGAAGCCGGCATGGTCCTGGCCGGGATGGCCGCCTTTCAGGATTTCCTGCTCTACGAGTACTTCATCACCGACTTCGCGGGCCACGCCGGGGACCCCGCCTTCGCCGGCCACGTCATCGACCTGCTGGACCGGTTCCTCGAGTCGGTCCTGGAGCACGCGGACCTCGACCGCCTGACCGTGCTTCTCACCAGCGACCACGGCAACATCGAGGACCTCTCCGTCAAGCCCCACACCCTCAACCCGGTCCCCCTCATCGCCTGGGGGCCCGGCGCCCACGCCGTGACGCACGGCGCCACGTCGCTCGCCGACGTCGTGCCCGCCATCCTGTCCTGGCTGACCCGGCCGGCCATACCGGCCTTGCCGGACCCCGAACCACAGTGATCCCCTTTACAAGTAAACACAGGACACCCACCCTTCCCCAACGGGCAGATATCTTTGTCTGTCAATGAGATTTTTGCGTCTTTGGGGGGCGTGGCGCTCGAGAGGTTTCATCGCCGGACCGACCGGAACCGTTGCCGGAGGACCTTCTCGACGCGTGTTTCCACTTCCGGAGGAACCCCGCCGAGGTGGACCGTCCAGGTGGGGGAGAGGTCGCCATCGCTCTTCACGGAGAGGATGATGCCGGAGGGCAGCCCTTCCCAACCCCAGGCATCGAGCGTCCGCTCGCAGCACTGCCCGCTCTCGCCCAGTTGCTCCGCCCATTCCCGGCAATACGCCATGCCGGCCGCCTCGACCCGGAAGGCATAGTGTTCCCAGCAGATGCCCACGTCACGGACCTGCTTCACGAAGATGGCCGGCGTGCCTGCCAGGGCGCCCAGCACCTCGCCGGCGATCACGGCCGCGTGGACCTCCTCCTCCAGCGCGCCCTCGAGGCCGGCGAGCAGGTCCGCCCACCGCTCGCGCAACAGGCCCTCGATCGGGCGGAACATCCGGCATTTGAATACCGCTTCGGGATAAGGCATGCTCACCTCCGGAAAATGGCCGCCCCCCACAGCCGGGGTCGGTCCGCCCCGCCGACGGGGTTGACCCGCATCAGATGGCCCGGCATCTCCTGGCTCCGAAGCGGGCCCGAAACGTCAGTATAGGTCAACCTTGACGGTTCCGTAAAAAGTACCATCGCCCTCCGGGCGATGTTTCAAACAAAGGTCTTTCATCCACTTTTCCGTTCGATTTCCGACTTTTTACGAGGCCGTCAACCTTCGGCGACCAGGCAAGGGGTGTCCTTTTCTCGACGGCAGCCATGGCTCTGGGCCGCCTCAGTCTCCGCCGTTTCTCCACGGAATGGGAGCATATTCTGTCCTTCGGCGGCCGCTAAGCCGGGACCGGACCGGTGCACCCGCGGGAACTATTTCTCCAAGCTTTACGTATCTAATGATTTGCTGAGGGAGGGTACCATGGGCATGAAAATCACGTGGTTCGGACTCATCCTGTCAGGGGCTCTCATCCTGCCGGGGGGAGTGGCGTTCTCTGCCGGGGCAGAGCGGCCGGAGGCGAAAGGTCAACAGGGGGATTTTACCCTCGTGCTCCCGACGACCCTGGAGGACTGGCGGACGGAGTACCGGGAAACCGTCGCCGGCGCCCTCGACCAAGTCATCCGCTGGTTCGCCGCGAACGGGTTCAAGGAGGCGCCCGGCGACCTGCTGGACACCGTCATCGTCCACGACGACCCCGTGGTCATGCGACGGGAGCTGTCGAGACGCTTCGGCGTGCCCGAATCCTCCGTCCCGGACACCTTCGCCGGCACCGTGCAGGGGAAGACCCTCTTCCTGGTCTCCGCCCCCCGCTACGAGAAGATCTACCGGGACCTCTACCCCGAATGGCCCTGGAACCCCGCGGAGTACCGTCGCCTGGCCGCCCACGAGCTGGCCCACGCCGCCCACGCCCGGATCGTCCGCGAGCGAACGGGCTCGGAGGACGCCATGGGCCCGCGCTGGTTCTTCGAGGGCCTGGCGATCTGCTGCGCAGGCCAATTCGAACCGGCAGCGGGCCAGGACAAACCCCTGGACTGGGCGCAGTTCATGGCGTACGTCGGGCGCGACCGGGAGAAGGTCCTTTCCTATCCCGTCTACGGGGCCATGTTCCGCGCCCTCGACGGCAAGTTTGCCGTGAAGGACCTGGTCCGCCAGGCCGCCGACCCGGGCTTCCCGGCCACCCTGGAAAAGGTCGGAAAGCGACCCCGCCCCTGAGCGGGCCACAGTGCGGGGCCGCCGGTCGCCCCCTTCGGAGAAAACAGGACACTCACTCATCCCGAAGGGTGAGTGTCCTGTCTTCTCTGGCATTGAACATCCCTGTTAGGGCTGCTTTGCGAGGCTTGGCGACTTCGTGTCTTTGCGTGAGGCGGAATTGACAGCTTCCACCTAAGCCGCTCCCGAGAACGGTGTCGCTGGCGCGCACCCCTCCGGAGAGTCCCTTGCACGAGAGACGGGGGTGTGGTTTAATGCGCGCCTGGCAGGAGCGCGGCGATGAACGAACACCCCGACACCGACGAACACGGCCTCAAGGCGCTGAGCTACCAGGGGATCGCCTACGGCGGGGCCCTGGGGCGCAGCCGGCCTTTCCGGCTGGCCTCGGACTTCGTCCCCCGGGGCGACCAGGCCAGGGCCGTCCGGACCCTCGCGGACAACCTCGCCGCGGGCGTCCCCCACCAGGTCCTCCTGGGCGTGACGGGAAGCGGCAAGACCTACAGCATGGCCCGCATCATCGCGGCCACGGGCCGGCCGGCCCTGGTGCTTGCCCACAACAAAACCCTGGCGGCCCAGCTCTACCACGAGTTCCGCTCCTTCTTCCCCGACAACGCCGTGGAGTACTTCATCTCCTACTACGACTACTACCAGCCCGAGGCCTACATCCCTGCTTCGGACACCTACATCGAGAAGGACGTCCAGATCAACGAGGAGATCGACCGCCTCCGCCACTCGGCCACCCGCAGCCTCTTCGAGCGACGCGACTGCATCATCGTGGCCAGCGTCAGCTGCATCTACGGCCTGGGCTCCCCCGAGGCCTACTTCGGCATGGTCCTGTTCCTGGAGACGGGGCAGACCCTCGACCGCCACGAGTTCCTCCACCGCCTGGTGGAGCTGCAGTACGCCCGCAACGACTTCGCCCCGGGGGTGGGGAACTTCCGCGCCCGGGGCGACACCGTGGACATCTTCCCCCCCTATGGAGAGGGGATGGTGCGGGTGTCCTTCTTCGGCGACGAGATCGAGGACCTGTGCCTCGCCGACCCCCTGACGGGCGCCGTCCTCTCCCGCCACGAACGCCTGCCGGTCTACCCCAAGTCCCACTACGTCATCCCCCGCTCCCGCTGGGACGCGGCGGTGGCCTCCATCAAGGCGGAGCTGAAGGAGGCGGAGGCCCGCTTCCAGGCCGAGAGCAAGTTCCTCGAGCACCAGCGGATCCACGAGCGGACCCTCTTCGACCTGGAGATGATCAAGGAGCTGGGCTACTGCCGGGGGATCGAGAACTACTCCCGGCACCTGACGGGACGACGGCCGGGCGAGCCCCCTCCCACCCTGCTGGACTACCTACCCAAAGACCACCTGGTCTTCGTGGACGAGTCCCACGTCACCCTCCCCCAGGTGCGGGGCATGTTCAACGGCGACCGCTCCCGCAAGACCACGCTGGTGGAGCACGGCTTCCGGCTGCCGTCGGCCCTCGACAACCGCCCGCTGAACTTCGACGAGTTCCGCGCGCGGATCAACCAGGTGATCTACGTCTCGGCCACCCCCGCCCGCTACGAGATCGAGCTGTCAGAGAGCCGCGTGGCCGAGCAGCTTGTCCGCCCCACGGGGCTGCTCGACCCCGCGGTGGAGGTGCGGCCGACGAAGGGGCAGATGGACGACCTCTACGCCGAGATCCGCCGCCGGGCCGACCGGGGCGAGCGGGTCCTGGTGACCACCCTCACCAAGAAGATGGCCGAGGACCTGGCGGACTACTTCCGCGAGCTGGGGCTGAGGGTGGCCTGGCTCCACTCGGACGTGGAGTCCCTGGAGCGGATCCGCATCCTCCGGGACCTTCGGGCCGGCGTCTTCGACGTGCTGGTGGGCATCAACCTCCTCCGGGAGGGGCTGGACCTGCCCGAGGTCTCACTGGTGGCCATCCTGGACGCCGACAAGGAGGGCTTCCTGCGCTCCCGCTCCTCCCTGATCCAGACCATGGGCCGGGCGGCGCGGCACGTCAACGGCACCGCCATCCTCTACGCCGACGAGGTCACGGAGTCCATGAACCTGGCCGTGGAGGAGACCTACCGGAGGCGCTCCCTGCAGGAGGCTTTCAACCGGGAGCACGGCATCACCCCCGAGAGCGTCGTCAAGCCCCTCAACGAGGAACTGGTGCGGATCTGCAACGCCGACTACGTGGACCTGACCGCCGCGCTCGGGCCGGCCGAGGGGTTCCGCTCGGCGGAGGAGGTGGCCGCCGAGATCGCCGAGCTGGAGAAGCGCATGAAGGAGGCGTCGGGCCGCCTGGAGTTCGAGAAGGCGGCCGGTTTCCGGGACCGCATCCGGGACCTCCGGAAGGTGCTGATGGAGGCCCTGGAGAACGAGGCGATGGCCATCCCCCTGCCGGAATCCGACCCGGACCGGGGGCCGGGACGGGGTGGGCGCCGCCGGGGGCGCCGGATCTGAGGTGCGGACCGCGGAAGACAGAGGACCGCAGAAAATGCAGAAAATGAAGAAGATACAGGAAGACGATCACCGGACACTCATTTCTTTCGGAGCGGGACACTCCGGAAGGCGCCACTGTCCGCCGAGCCGATCGGCGATCCCGGAAACAGGGGACACTCATGGATTCCCACAGCCTCTGGACACCCATCAAATGGGGGACACTCTTGCGTTCCCGGAGCGGTAGACCCATGAGCATGCCAACGTCCGCCGGAGGGTCCCCAACGGCAAACCGTCAAGTCTCCCTGTCCTCGCTCCTGAGCGAGCCGGACGATTCCCTTCGACGTCCGCCCCCCCTGAGCCCCCTGGCGGTCACCGTCAACGGTTTTCGCGACGCCGGCGGCTGGGTGGGCGTTTTCGGCCGGCACGCCCCCCTCGAGCTGGAGATCGGCTTCGGCTGGGACCCCTTCCTCTGCGACGAGGCCTCCCGGCGCCCCGAGACCGACTTCGTGGGGATCGAGTACGACGGCAAGCGGGTGGAGCATTTCGTGCGCCGGGCGGAAAAGCGGGGGCTGGCCAACGTGCGGGCCGTCTTCGGCGACGCCTTCCACCTGATCCCCCGCCTCTTCGCCCACCGGGAGCTGTCCCGGGTCTACATCCACTTCCCCGACCCCTGGCACAAGAAGCGCCAGCAGAAGAACCGCCTCCTGGGGCCCCACTTCCTCGAACTGCTCTTCTACCACGTGACGCCGGGCGGGGAACTGGTGGCGGGGACCGACTCCGCGGACTACAAGGACTTCATCCACGAGAGCCTGTCCGCGGTGGGCGGCGTGGTCAACCTCAACGCCCCCGCGCCCTGGGCGGACCGTCTCCCGGGGCATCCCGAGACCCGGTTCGAGCGGCTTTTCCGGCAGCAGGGGAAGCCAATCCACTATTTCCATTACCGCCGCGAGGCGTCCTTCGACGACCGGCACGTCGCCGCCGTCGAGGCCCTGCGCGCGCAAGTCCCCGGGAGGATGAACGCCATGCCCCACGCCGTCTTCGACCGCGCCCTGGACCTCGCCGCCTGGGCCCTCGCTTTCAAGCCCTTCTCCTGGACGGAGGCGGGGACCCTTTACAAGGTGACGGAGGTGTGGACCCCCGTCGCGGGGACGGGGCTCCTCCTGGAGGGGGTCATGGTCCGGGAGGGGCACGATGCCCTGTTCTACGTGGAACTCCGGCTCAAGGCCGGCCGGTCGGTGCTCCGGGTCTCGCCGGTTCGGGAGGTGGAGCGGGACGAGCTTCTCTTCCGCTTCCTGGCGGGCCTGGCGCGGCGGCTGCTGGAGTTCTTCCCCGGGGCCCGGCTCGAACGGCACAACCTGGGGAAATATATCGAGGGAAAGGACAAAGGGACCTAAAGGACCAAAAGGACTTAAACGACAGCGGGGTGCGGGAAAAGTGCTCAGGTGGGGGAAAGGCGAGAGGTGGGGGAAAGGCGGCAAGGTGCGGAGAAGGAGACGTTGGGCATGACGCGCCGAGTGATGATTCGGCAGGCTATCAAACCGGCGTTGCCGATGCCGGAGGCGCAGTTTGCACGTTTAACGTCGTCCTTCGGGCCTTTGGGGTCCCTTTGGTCCTTTTGGTCCTTTTGGTCCTTTCGTCCTTTCCCGGTTGGGTCCCCATGATCGAGGAACCCCTCTGGTACGACGTCAACGCCTACTTTCGCCAGACCTTCGGGGGCAAGGTCTGGAAGATTCTCGTCGACACCGGGGTCCCCTGCCCGCACCGCGTTGCCGCGGGCGGTTGCACCTTCTGCCGGGAGGAGACCATCCTCCCCGGCCAGCTCTCGGTTGTGCCGCCGGACCTTTCCCGGCAGATCGCGCTGGGGAAAGCGGCCCTTCGCCGCAAGTACGGGAAAGTGGACCGCTTCGTCGTCTACTTCCAGCGGGGAAGCGCCCTGGCCGCGCCGGAACCGGAGGTTCGGGCCTGGCTGCGGACCGCCCTCGAGGACCCCGAGACGGTGGCCGTGGCCCTGAGCGCCCGTCCCGGGGACATCACCGACCCGGTGCAACGGATGCTGGCCATGGCGGGCCCGGAAAGGGTGATCTTCGTGGATATCGGCCTCCAGAGCGCCTCCGACGAAACCCTCCGCCGGATCAACCGCGGCCACACCCGGGAGGACTTCGCCCGGGCCGTTCGTTGCCTGGCAGCCCTGCCGGAGGTCCGGAGCGTGGCGCACGTCATCGTCGGTCTCCCCGGCGAGGGTGCCGCCGAGAACGAGGCCACCTTCCGTTTCCTGTCGGGGCTGCCGCTGCACGGTGTGAAAGTGCACCACCTGCAGGTCATCCGGGGGACTCCCCTCGAGACGGAGTTTTTGGACGGCGGGTTCGAGCCCCTCGATCCTGAAACGTTCGTCCGGCGGTTGGCGGACGGTCTCGAGTGCCTGCCGCCGGAGATGGTGATCCACCGCCTCCAGGGAGACCAGCCGCGGAAGTGGGTGGCGGCGCCCGCCTGGCATCTGCGCAAGGAGGAGATCATCGTCCGCCTGGAGGCCGAGTTTCGCCGGCGCGGCACCCGGCAGGGGAGCCGGTATCAGGCGGCAGGCTCCGGGTTGTAGTAGTACCCGCAAGGAAAAATCGTTGCCAAACCGCGCGAGATCTCGGGGACGATTGATCGAGACGGCGGCCGGGAGCCGTTCGAGGGGAATTTCCCGAGGAAAACACGCGGCCCCGGTTGCGTCTCCTCCGTGCCGTGAAAGATCCTCCCGATATTTGTCGCATCAAGGCACGGTCGTTTGATGGGTTGCGGAGGTGCCGTCCCTGGGGTAGAATGCTATTTTCGGAAACGATCCGGTACCGCCGTTGAAACGGCAAGCACAGCGCAGGAGCATGGATCATGAGGCCGATGGAACATAACCTGGAATCCTTCGCAACTCAAGCCCCCCGCCGATCCACCGAACCGTTGGGGACGGGGGTTCGAGGCATCCTCTCCGTCGCCGCCCTGACCGCGGTCCTGCTGGCCGCCACGGCCTGCTACAAGGTCTCGGGCCGGTACGGGAACCTGCCGGAAAACATCCGGAGCATCGGCGTGCCCCCCGTCGAGAACAAGACCACCCGGTTCAACCTGGAACGTCTCCTGACCCCGGACCTCCGCCGGGCGCTCGCCCGCAAATCCGCGGTCCACGTGGTCCCCCGGGCCGAGGGGGCGGACGCGGTCCTCCGGGTCTGCATCGAGTCCCTCACGGTCATCCCCACCGGGGTGGATGCCAGCGGGACCGGGACGGCTTTCGAAGTCATGGTGACCCTCCGGGTCACCTTCACGGAGGCCCGGACCGGGAAGGTGATCCTGGAGAACCCGGGGGTGATCGTTCGTGAACCCTTCATCCTGCCGGACACGGGCCTGGAGTTCGCCCCCGAGGACAGCCCCGCCCTGGAGCGGCTCTCGCTCCGCGTTTCAGAGGACGTCGTGATGAACGTGCTCGAGAGCTTCTGATCGGAGCCCCCCGTGCCCGGACGCGCCCTCTACCTCGCCGACCTCGAAAACGCCCTCTCGCGGGGGAAAGTGGCGCCGGTCTACGCGTTCCTCGGAGGGGAGGCCTTTCTCAAGCAGCGCGCGCTGCGGAAGCTCCGGAAAACCATGTTCCCCGAGGGCGAGGACCCCTTCAACTACGAGAAGGCCTACGCCGACGAAAGCTCCACCATCCGCCTGCTGGACCAGGCCCGCACCCTCCCGTTCCTCGGGGGGCGGCGGCTCGTGGTCCTGAAAAACGTCGAAGCCCTGGACAAGGGGCCGTCGAACGAGTTGCAGGCCCTGGAGAACTACCTGAAGAACCCCGCCGCCTGCACAGTCCTGGTCCTCGAGTACGGCACCGAGTTCGACCCCAAGCACAAGGACAACCAGAACCGGAAGACCCTGAAGCTGGCCCTGGGCCTCCCCGAACACCACCTCTTTCTGCGGCTGACGGAAGACAACCTGATCCGCTTCTTGGAGAAGTATGCCGTCGAGCAGCAGTACCGCATCGACCGGGCGTCCCTGGAAGTCCTGGCCAACCGCCTGGACGGGGATCTTACCGCCATCGCGCACGAACTGGAAAAGCTTCACCTGGCCGCCGACACGGGGCCGATACGGCGGGCCGACATCGAGCGCGCGGCGTCACGCCACCACACCACCAACATCTTCAGACTGCTGGAATCCCTGGCGGCACGGGACACGGAAGGGGCCCTCGGCCAACTGGCTTTCCTGCTGGAAACGGGGGAAGCGCACCTGAAGATGCTCCTCATGATCGGGCGGTTCTACCAGCAGGCCCTGGGTTATGTCGACCTGTCGGAGCAGGGGGTCCCGGAGCCGGAAATCCTCAACCGCCTGAAGATCCTCTCCTACCAGGCCCGACCGCTGAAGACCGCCGTGCTCAACTACTCCCTGGATGAGATCCGGTCGCGCCTCGCCATGGTGGGGAAGTGGGAAGAGCAGTTCAAGAGCATCCGCATCGACGCCGACACCCACATGGAGATGCTCCTGGTGAGGCTCTGCCGTCGCGCAAATCAAGCGCCCCGCAAACGCTAGCCCGTCCCGTCCGGGAGGCCGGGCCGCCTCCGTCGGGCGGATGCAAGGCGACGTCCTGGGATCGACCGCCGCCCGATGCACCGTTCACCGTCCTCCGGCCAATCACCTGCCGGCGCACACCCCGTTCGAGGGTGGAGGCCTGTCAGCGGCCTTCCCCCGCCGTTTCCAGGATGATCTCCGCGGCCCGGCCGGCGGAGCCCGGCGGACCGAACCGTTCCCGCACCGCCCGAAGTCTCTCCCGGGTGGCCAAGGCTTCCCCCGGGTGGGTCAGGATCCTCAGGGCGTGCCTTGCCAGGCCGTCCACCGTCAGGTTCTCCTGGATCAGTTCCGGCACGACTTCCTCTCCCGCCACGAGGTTGGGCATGCCCATGAAGGGCACCCGCATGACGCGCCGGCCGATGAAGGCCGTCAGCGGGCTCACCTTGTAGACCACCACGAAGGGTGTCCCCAGAAGGGCCGTCTCCAGCGTGGACGTCCCCGATTTCACCCAGGCGAAGGCGAAGGCCGCGCGCATGGAGAAGAATTCTTCCGGGGAAACGCCCCCCTCGCCCGGCGGGTCGAGGACCGTCACCGGGACCTCCGCGTTGCGCAGGTGATCGTCGAGGAATTCCCGCCGGATGGTGGCCGCGCGGACGACAACCCACTGGACGGGCGGGCGAGCGCTCGCGGAAGGGCTCGGCAAGAGGGTGTCCCGGGTATGGCGAGAGTGAGTGTCCTCGATCTGCAGCGAGTGAGTGTCCTGGATCTGCTCGGTCTGCAGTGAGTGAGTGTCCGTGATTCGCTTGGCGGCCTGGAGCATCAGGGGCAGGTGTTTGGCCACCTCGCGGCGGCGGCTTCCGGGGAGCAGGCCCACCACCGGCCGGGTCGGGTCCAGCCCGAAGCGCGGGCAGACCGTTTCCCGGGGGATGTCCGCCCGGAGGTCGTCCAGGAGGGGGTTGCCCACGAAGCGGGCGTCGATCCCCTCCTCCCTCAGGAGGGCCTCCTCGAAGGGGAAGATGGGAATGACGGTGCGGCAGAAGCGCCGGAGCCGGTGAATCCGGCTCTGGTGCCAAGCCCAGAACTGGGGGACGATGTAGTAGACGACGGGGATCCCGAGCTTTCGGGCGTATGGAGCCATGAGGCCCAGGTTGAAGCCGGGGTAGTCCACCAGCACGAGAGCGTCGGGCCGCATCTCCCGCAGGGCCCGGCGGGCCAGACTTCGGACCGCCACGATCTGGGGCGATTTCTTGAAGACCTCCACCAGGCCCACGATGGCCATGTCCACGGTCATGTCCCGGAGCAGGCGCATGCCGGCCGCCGCCAGGCGCGGCCCGCCCAGCCCGACGGCCTCCACCCCCGGCGCCCGTTCCCGGATCGCCCGCAGCACGGCCGCCGCCCGGGCGTCCCCGCTGGGCTCCCCGGCGATGAAAAACAGCTTGGGGCCGGCTGAAGGCATCGTGCTCCTTTGGAGGCATTCAGGCTATAGGCTGTAGGCTATAGGCTGTAGTCCCTTCGAAGTAGGGTCTTTGGCAAAATGAGCAAGACTTGAGATCGCCAGTGGTCTCCCACCGCTTTCGGAGCAGGGAAACCCGATGAGGGGACGGAGGGAATACCCACTGCGTCGCCAGGCATTTACCAGGGCTGAAACACTCCGCTTGTGCCGATCCTGGTCCGGAATCGACGAGAAAGGTCTCTCGCAAAGACGCCAGGAAGCAAAGCCTCGCAAAGGGATCCCCCTTTTCCGGTTCCGGCTTTGCGAAGCTTGGCGGCTCCGCAAAAAGCCCGGATTCGGATCTCACAGAGGCACAGAGGCACGGAGAAGAATCGTAAGGATTGTTGATTCTATTAAATACGATTTGCATTTCTCTGTGCCTCCGTGCCTCTGTGAGAGAAAAGGACTTTTTGCGACCGCATCAAGCTTGGCGGCGTTGCGCCTTGGCGAGAGCCGATCCGGATCTTGATCTCGCAAGCGCACAACCCTCGTAAAGGAAACCGGTTGACCGGGCCTGCCGCCGAGGGGCATGAAAGCTCGCCTTCAACGGGTCGCCGTGCCTCCGTGAGAGACCTTCCGGACGGTCATGCTCAAAGTCACGGAGGCACGGGAAAGAGCTGTTTCCGATCGCCGTGACCCGGCCGGGCGCCATCTCCGGTATACGGTCCCCGATCTTCGGTCCCCTGTTTTTTTTCTTCTGTGCCATGTCTTCTGCTTTCGTCGTCGGACGACTCGCCTCATCCCGAAAACCCCGACGTTTATTCTACCCCACCTTCGTGTCGCAGGCTACCGCTCAAAGCGGGAAGACCCGAGTCTAGAAGGGAATCTCGTCGGGATCGAAGGCGAACTCGAGTTCGGCCTTCATACGCAGGGGGTAGAGGTACTCCACCGGGGGTGGCGCGGTCCCATAGTACTCGCGGAGAATCACCTCGTCGCCGAACAGGGGGACTCCCTGCGCCTTGGAGGAGTCCGGCGTGTCGTCCTGAAAGGCGGCCGCGAGGTAGTAATCGCGAAGGATCTCCCCGTCATCGAAGGGGTCGGGGTCGCCGAAGTCGGGAAACTCGTCGAAATCGCTTTCCGACATCAAGTCGCGGTGTTCCTCGAGGACGCCCAGCCTGGCCAGGCGGTCGAACAGGTCCCGTCTTTCATAGTACAGGAATCGAACCCGCTTGCGCCGGCCGGGCCGAACCGCTCCCACCTCCCGCACCACTTGGGCCAGGGGGGCGATCTCCGCGTCGCCGGAAGCTGCGAGGACATCCAGACGCTTCAAGTTTAACGACGAGATGCGTGACTGGCGAAAAAGGTACCCCAGGATCTCGGCCCGCTGGAGGATGCGTTGCCGCTCCGCCTTGGGCGTCTTCATGCAATCCTTGCAGATGTACCGGCGATCCCCCTTCCCGCCGAAACGCTCGTTGGCGCGGATGCGACCACAGATCCGACAGCAGCGCGACATTGGACAACCCTCCGGGGCCGATCGATAAGGATCCTAATCCGGGTGAAACGGAGAAGGTAACACGAAATACTCGACATACACGAACGTAGAAGAAGTCATTAACCCCATGAACAGGTTTTCAGAGTCGAGGGATGATGATGCTCAAGAAGAACACGATTCGTCGGGTCGGATCCAGAACCCCTTCGACCTCAACCGCTAAGAATAGGCTTTTTAAAACCACGAACCACACAAACCAGACGAACGAAGAAGTATAGAGGTGGCGATACCAACAAGGGTATGCGTCCCGCTCGCACCCGGCTCCCCACTCGCCGCCCTTCGGGCTGCAGGCGGGCTGATTGCGTCGTCCCGCATGAAACCCTCGGGTCGGTTCCGGAAGCGGAGTATACCTCGAAACCTGCTGAGTTTATAGCTAAAGGAAGAAGGTATGCATAGGGGTAGCCCCCATTTCAGAGTGGATGTCCTATATTGTCCCATGCTAGGATTGGATCCGCAATTGCCGATTTACTGGACACGTATGAGCTTTCTTTCAGAAAACTTTTCATCAGAACTCGAAAATCTGTGCCGTGCCGGTGATGCCCTTGCAGAATCCAAGCGGTACGCGGAGGCTTGCAAGGTTTACTGGGCCGCATGGGATCTGCTTCCAGAGCCACGGATCGAATGGGAAGCCGCCACTTGGATCCTGTCGGCGGTGGGTGATTCCCATTTCCTGAACGGAGATTATTCTGCAGGACGGGACGCTCTTCTCGACGCCATGTGTTGTCCCGGCGGTATTGGCAACTCTTTCATTCATCTTCGGTTGGGACAATGCCAGTTTGAGCTGGGGAGCCTGGACCGGGCTGCGGACGAACTGATAAGAGCCTACATGGGTGCGGGCAAGAATATCTTCGAAGATGAAGACCCGAAGTATTTCCTATTTTTACAAAGCAAAGCGAAAGATCTGTAATGTATAGGCGGAGCGCCTTTCTCGCTGTTGAAATTCCGGACTTGTGCGAAAGACAACTCCAGAATGCCCCGATCCCCGTTCGTGTGGTATGTGTGGTTCGTGGTTGTATTCTTTCGTGTATTCCGTGTATTTCGTGGTCACTCAATAGTTCGTGGCCACTCACCGGATGACCAGGTTCACCACTTTCCCCGGGACGCAGACGGCCTTGGCCAGGGCGCCGGTCTTCAGCAGCTCGGCGATGCGGGGCGAGGCCAGGGCGGCCGCGCGCATGACCTCCTCGCCGGCGCCGGGGGGCACCATCACCTTGGCCCGCAGCTTGCCGTTGACCATGACGGGGATCTCTAGAGCGTCCTCCACCAGGAAGGCGGGGTCCGCCACGGGCCATGGCACGTCGATGACCGGGCCGGCGTTGCCGCACAGCGCCCAGAGTTCCTCCGCGATGTGGGGGACCAGCGGCGCCAGGATCAGCGCCACGGTCTCGCAGGCCGAGCGGAAGACGGCCGGGTCGCCGGCCTCGGTCAGCCCGTCGGCGTCCCAGAGGTAGAGTTCGTTCACCAGCTCCATGCAGGCGGCGATGGCGGTGTTGAAGTGGAGCCGCTCGTCGATGTCCTCGGTGACGCGCCGGACGGTGTCGTGCACCTTGCGCAGGGCCTTCGTCTGGCGGGGCGTCAGCGCCGCCCGATCGGGGACACCCACTTTCACCCGCAGCCCGTCCTTGTGCTTCTCGAAGAGCCGCCAGACGCGGTTGAGGAAGCGGAAGCACCCCTCGATCCCCTGGTCGGACCACTCCAGGTCCTTCTCCGGCGGGGCGGCGAAGAGCATGAGGAGCCGGCAGGCGTCGGCGCCGTAGCGCTCGGCGTACTCGTCGGGGTCCACCAGGTTCCCCAGGGACTTGCTCATCTTGGCGCCGTCCTTGATGACCATCCCCTGGGTGAAGAGGCGCTTGACGGGCTCGGCGCCCTCCACGAGCCCGAGGTCCCGCATCATCTTCCACCAGAAGCGGGCATAGATGAGGTGCCCGACGGCGTGCTCGATCCCGCCGATGTAGATGTCCACGGGGAACCAGTAACGGACCTTCTCCACGTCCACGGGCGCCGTGTCGATGCGGGCGTCGGCGTAGCGGAGGAAGTACCAGGACGAGTCCACGAAGGTGTCCATGGTGTCGGTATCGCGCCGGGCGGGGCCGCCGCACTTGGGACACTCACTTTTCACGAAGGTCTCGATGTTGGCCAGGGGCGAGCCGCCGTGGTAGTCGATACGTTCCAGGGGCGGGAGGAGCACCGGGAGCTGCTCGAAGGGGACCGGTTGCAGCCCGCAGGCGTCGCAGTGGACGATCGGAATGGGTGTCCCCCAGTAGCGCTGCCGGGAGACGCCCCAGTCACGCAGCCGGAAGCTGACGGCGGCCTTTCCGAAGCCGCCCGCCTCGGCGTCGGCGGCCATGCGGTCCATGGCCTCCTCGCAGCCGAGGCCGTCGTAGGGGCCCGAGTTGCACAGGACGCCGTACTCCTCGAAGAGCCCGTCCACCGGCTCGCCGCCCTCGGGGCGGATCACGGGCCGGATGGGGAGGTCGTACTTCAGGGCGAATTCCCGGTCGCGCCCGTCGTGGGCGGGGACCGACATGATGGCGCCGGTGCCGTACTCCATCAGGATGAAATTGGCCACCCAGATGGGAAGTTTCTCCCTCGTGAAGGGGTTGACGGCGTAGCGGCCCAGGAAGATGCCCTCCTTGGTAGTGTCGGCGAAGGCGCGGTCCTGCTTGCTCTTTCTCAGCATCTCGTCCAGGAAGGCCTCGATGCCCTCCCGGTCGGGGTTGTTCTCCAGGAGCGTCTCCACCAGCGGGTGCTCCGCCGACAGGAGCACGGAGTTGGCACCGTAGATGGTGTCGATGCGCGTGGTGAAGATCTCGATGGCCCCGCCGGAGCCGTCGACGGGGAAGTGGACGCTGGCCCCTCGGGAGCGGCCGATCCAGTTCCGCTGCATGGTCCGGACGCGCTCCGGCCACTGCTCCAGCCGGTCGATCTCGTCGAGCAGCTCGGCGGCGTAGGTGGTCGTGGCGATGAACCACTGGTCCAGGCGCTTCTGGACGATGGGGGTCCCATCCCGCCAACACCCGCCGTTCACCACCTGCTCGTTGGCCAGGACCGTCTGGCAGGCGTTGCACCAGTTGACGGTGGAGTGTTTCCGGTAGAGCAGGCCCTTCTCGTACATCTTCAGGAAGAACCACTGGTTCCAGCGGTAGTAGTCGGGCAGGCACGTGGCGCACTCCCGTTCCCAGTCGTAGCTGAAGCCCAGCTTGCGCATCTGGGACTTCATGAAGGCGATGTTCTCCAGCGTCCACGTCTCGGGGTGGATGCCATGCTTGATGGCGGCATTCTCGGCCGGGAGGCCGAAGGCGTCCCACCCGATGGGGTGCAGCACGTTGTACCCCGCCATTCGCTTGTAACGGGCCACGGCGTCGCCGATGCTGTAGTTGCGCACGTGCCCCATGTGGAGACGTCCGGACGGGTAGGGGAGCATCTCCAGGACGTAGTACTTTGGCCGGTCGGAACGCTCGTCGCAGCGGTGCACGCTGCGGGCGTCCCAGTTGGCCTGCCATTTTTTTTCGATTTCATGGAATGGGTAAATATCAGCCATGGCGGTCTCCCGGCTCAAAATAAGCGGTTATCCTACCATTTCACTCCCGGGCGTTCAACGGGGATTTTCCCGGTGTCGGTCGCACCGGGCGAGGGTCCTTTTGCGGGAGCATCCGCCATTGATCATGCGCCGGTATCGGTTGGGGTTCCGGGTTCGGACGGCTCACCCCGGGCTCACCTCGCCGGCGCAGACGCGCAGCCGGCGGTGGGGGTGTAAAACACCCTCGAAAAGTTCCGGTTTCGATGTGGTGAGAAAGATCTGGGAGGCTTCCGAAAGGGCTTCCACGAAGGTGAGGATTCGGGAGCGGTCGAGTTCCATGTCGGCGTCGTCCACCAGGACGATGGGGAAAGCGCCCCGGATCTGCATGAACAGGTGAAGGGCGTTCAGGTAGAACGTGAAGAGAACGGACCGCTTCTGGCCGCTGGAGCCGAACTTTCGGACCGGGTGACCGTCGAGGGTGATCTCGTAGCGGTCCAGGTGGGGACCGTACAGGCACCGGCCGCTCTCGATTTCACGCTGCGCCCGCTCCCGGAGAAGCTTCTCCGCGGCTTCGGGTTCCCTCAGGAGTTCCAGGGGCAACGACGGGTGATACACCACCGCGAGAGGGGCCCCGGAAAAACGGTCGGTGGGGATTCCCGCCGAAAATTGCGCGATGAAAGCGGCGCGGCGCTCGACGAGTTCCTGCGCGCCGTCCAGCAGCGCCCGGTTCCACGTCTCCAGTTCCTCCATTCGGACCTTCCCCCGGTGAAGAACGGCGCTTTTCTGTCGGAGGGTCCGACGGTAACGTGCGAGGGCCGTGAGATAGACGGGTTGGAACAGGGCCAGGAGACCGTCGAAAAACTTGCGGCGAGGGTCGGGCCCCCCGGAGACGATCCCGAAGTGCTCGGCGGTCACGCACAGCACGGGGGCCCGCTCGATGATCCGGGTTACGTCCGCCTCGGACCCGTTCAGCAGGAGCCGCTTCTCGCCGTCGGAAAACCGTGTTTCCACCAGGTCGAGAAGGACTCCCCCGAGCACAGAACACAGGACCCGGAACCCGCGGGAACCATACGCCGCACACTCCTCCAGCTGGCGCGTCCGGAAGGACTTGGAAAGGCATGCACAGTAAACAGCCTCGATCAGGTTGGTCTTCCCTTGGCCGTTCAGCCCGGTGATCAGGTTGATGCCCGGGTCGAAAGCGACCGTCCCGTCCCGCAAGTTGCGGAATCCATACGTCTCCAGGCGCTCCAGGTACATCCGACTCCCTCCCGCCCTCTCGCCGGTTTCAGGCATTCTCCGGCCGACCTTCCTTCAAACAAGCTTGATGCCCTCGAAAAAAGTACCATCGCCCTCTGGGCGATGGCTCAGACAAAGGGGTTACGACACTGTTTGGGTTCGTTTTCCGACTTTTTACGAACCCGTCAAGCTTAGATTGTACGATGGGCAGGCCAGGAAAGCACCCGCAAACCGCAACCCCAGGCAGAGAGGCGGCGAAACGAGAGAACCGTCAGGACGCAGGGTATCCGCATTTTTTCCGGCAGAACGCCTCTTTTACCTGGTCTGAAGGTGCGCCTGTGCATGCACCCTTCACCCCGGGTCCCTACCCTTCCCGTGGAACCTGTCAACCATGAGGCGGGGCCAGGTGCAGGCCCAGCCAGGCGTCGAAACAGGACACTCAAGCGAAGTGGAAAAGTGAGTGTCCCCCTTCCCGACCCTCCCGCCGGGCCTGCTCGCAGCGCTTCCCGGCGTCTTGCGCCCCGCGGCCCGGTCCCCTCTCCCGGGTCAGCGCGGAGCCCCGCCCAATTTTTTTCACCTGTTTTGCAAAATAACTTCGGATATTGCCCGGCGAAAACGTTAGTAAGGGTGAAGTCCACTTCCAGGAGGCTGCCATGGCCATCGCGCGCAAGAACATCGTCGCCGACGGCGCCGAGCGGGTCTACCACTGCACCGCCCGCTGCGTCCGCCGCGCC
>JAGNHB010000031.1 GCA_018001935.1 Acidobacteriota bacterium | reverse complement strand
GTCGGGTTCGGTTCTGATTTCGGGCAGCACTTCGGTTACCTCCTCCCCTTGGACTGGAGGTATTATAATTGAAGTGCCCTGATTTATTCAACAGCTGTTTATCCTCATGTGACGTTGTAGGGGTAATTGCCAGCGCACTCATGCTCGTCAGGTCGAATTCAAGCTTTGGAATATCCACATCGAAATCCATCCGATAATCGCCGAACCGGGTAATCGTTTCTCCCTTGGCCCCGCCGACCTTCCAGCGTACGCACCAGTCCCTCGTCCGGCAGGTTCTCCAGCACCAGCCGGATTCTTTTGATGTCCTCCATTTCCTCGATGAAATCCCAACTGAAGAGGTCGTTTTGTGCTATCATCACCATGGCTTTGCTGCTCCTTTCCGGGCCAGTTGATTGGCGTTAACGAAACCCGATTGTAGCATGCAAAGCCATTTATTTCAATATAATATTTCGTAAAAAGCAATTTGTTAAAGCGGGCCTGCGTCGCTTGTCCCTCCCGGAGGGGGGGTGGGGGAAATCTTTGCCACTTTGGTGAATTACCGCCTCTCCGACCGCCTCTTCCCCCCTATTCCCGGGGGAACGATTTACGCTTGGGCGCCGCAACCCTTCTCCTGAGCCCCTTCACAGCAACGCAATTGCCTCAAAGAAAGTGCTTCCCTTCGCCGGCGTGACGTGGTATGCTTCGCTTTCTCGCTTCCGGAGTTCCGGAAGGCACACCTGCGATCCCAGCCGATACGCCGTGTTTCCTTCGTTCCCGGAGATAAGCGGCGGCCCCACCGGCATTCCACCGTTTACCCAGCGCCCGATAACCCGCCGGACCACTTCGGGGTGATTCACCCTGCATGCGGGAGGTCTGCACGACCCTGCCCGTGAAATAAAGGAGTCCCATGTCTCACGTTGTGTTTCCCAAGCCGGCAGCCCGGCCCGCGGCGGAAAGTGCCCGCCCAACCCGTCATTCCAAGGCCCCCGCGCCGGCGCCTGCCCCGTCGTCGAACCCGCCGGCCGCGGCGCGGATCCCCGCGGTCGAGGACGACCCCTTCGCCCGGCTGGGCCTGGACGCCCGGCTGGTCCGGACCGTTCGCGCCCTGGGCTACGCCCGCCCCACGCCGGTCCAGCAGCAGGCGGTCCCCGCGCTGTTGCGCGGTTGCGACCTCATGGCCTCGGCGGTCACGGGGAGCGGCAAGACGGCCGCCTTCCTGCTGCCGCTCCTGCACCGGATGCTGGGCCGCCCCCGCGGCGGGACCCGCGCCCTGGTGCTGACCCCCACCCGGGAACTGGCCGCCCAGATCCTGGACCACTTCAAGCTCCTGGCGGTCGGGACCGGCCTCCGGGGCGCGGCCGTCTACGGCGGGGTGGCCATGTCCCCCCAGGTCCAGGCCTTCAAGTCCGGCGTCGACCTGCTCGTGGCGACGCCCGGCCGCCTCCTGGACCACTTTCAATACCCCTACGCACGCCTGGACCGGCTCGAGGCCCTGGTCCTGGACGAGGCGGACCGGATGCTGGACATGGGCTTCCTCCCCGACGTCCGCCGGGTGCTCGACCACCTGCCGCGGGAGCGGCAGACCCTTCTCTTCTCGGCCACCCTGCCCGGGCCCGTCGTCGAACTGGCCCGGCGCATGCTCCGGGACCCGGAAACCCTCCGCGTCGAACCCCGGCCCGCGCCCGCCCGGGGCATCACCCACCGGGCCTTCGTGGTCCGGGCGGACCTGAAGACCCGGCTGCTCCTGGAACTGATCCGCCAGGAGAACCCCCAGCGCGCCCTGGCTTTCACCCGCACCCGTCACCGGGCGAACCGCCTGGCGGACTTTTTGGAAGCCCGCGGAGTCTCCTGCGCCCGGATCCACGGCAGCCGTTCCCAAGCCCAGCGGACGGCGGCGCTCGACGGCTTCAAGGCGGGGCGCCACCAGGTCCTGGTGGCCACCGACATCGCCGCCCGCGGCATCGACGTCACGGCCCTCGACCTGGTGGTCAACTTCGACATCCCCGTGCAGCCCGAGGACTACATCCACCGCGTGGGCCGCACGGCCCGCGCCGAGGCGACGGGCGAGGCCTGCACCCTGGTGGCCCCGGACGAGGAGAACGCCCTGCGGTCGCTGGAGCGCGGCATCGGGCAGCGAATCCCCCGGGCCTCCCTGGACGGTTTCGACTACGCCCAGGCGACGGAAGCCCGGTTCGAAATTCCCGCGGCCGAGCGGATCGCCGCCCACCGCGCGCGGATGGCCGAGTCCCGTGCGCGCGCCCGGGCGAAGGCCGAGCGGGGGCATCAAGGCCGGGCAACGGCATCCGCACCAAGGTTCGGAAAGTGAGTGTCCCGGTTTTTTGAAAGTGAGTGTCCTGTTTTTCCGGGTTCCGGAAGGTGCCCCGGGAGAGCCGCCGCGGGGCCCTACCCCACGGCGACGAGGCCGAAGCGGCGGCTCCAGAGGGGTTTCATGGCCTTGAGGTAGCGCATGGCCTCGCCCCGGGGGTCGGCCTCGGCGGCGGCGACGAAGGCCTCGGCGTCGGCCCGCGCGCGCTCCATGAGGTCGCGGTGGAAGATCAGGGAGCCGAAGCGGAAGTTGAGGACCCCCGACTGGCGGGTCCCGGCGAACTCGCCCGGGCCGCGGATAGCCAGGTCTTCCTCGGCGATGCGGAAGCCGTCGGTGGTGTCCAGCATGACCTGCAGCCGCCGGCGCGACTCCTCGGTCCTGCGCTCGTGGGCCACCAGCAGGCAGAAGGCCGGGTCGGGCCCGCGCCCCACGCGCCCGCGGAGCTGGTGGAGCTGGGCCAGGCCGAAGCGCTCCGCGTGCTCCACCATCATCACGGTGGCCCGGGGAACGTCGATCCCCACCTCGATCACGGTGGTGGACACCAGGATCTTCACCCGCCCCGCCAGGAACTCGCCCATGACGCGGTCCTTCTCGTCCTCGGGGAGGGCGCCGTGCAGCAGGGCCGCGGGGACGCCGGGGAAGACGTCGCGGGTCAGCTCCTCGTAACCCTGCACCGCGTGCCGCAGGTCCACCTTCTCCGACTCCTCGATGAGGGGGTAGACCACGAAGGCCTGGTTCCCCTTCTCCAGCTCCCGCCGGACCAGGGCGTGGGCCTTTCCCAGCTCCCGCTCGCCGCGGATGAGCATCGTCTGCACGGGCTGGCGCCCCGGCGGCATCTCGTCGATGACGGAGAGGGAGAGGTCGCCGTAGACGGTGAGGGCCAGGGTCCGGGGGATGGGGGTGGCGGTCATCACCAGGATGTCGGGCGAGACCCCCTTGCGGATCAGCTCCGCCCGCTGCAGGACGCCGAAGCGGTGTTGCTCGTCCACGACGGCCAGGCCGAGGCGCTTGAATTCCACGTCCTTCTGGATCACGCTGTGGGTCCCCACCACCACCTGGACTTCCCCGGCGGCGATCCCCCGCAGGATCTCCTCCTTTTCGGCGGCGCCCACCGTCCGCTTCAGCAGCGCCACCCGGTAGCCGGTGTGGGCGAGAAGCTGGACGAAGTTCCGGAAGTGCTGTTCCGCCAGGATTTCCGTGGGCGCCATGACGGCGGCCTGCAGGCCGCTCTCCACCACCACGATGATCGCCTGGACCGCCACGATGGTCTTGCCGCTCCCCACGTCCCCCTGCAGCAGCCGGTTCATGGGGGCCGGCGACTTCAGGTCCTCCACGATCTCCCGGATGACCCGCTTCTGGGCCCCGGTGGGGTGGAAGGGGAGCGCCCGCCGCACCTTGTCGCGGACGGCGTCGGTGATCTCGACCCGGTGGGGCTTGGCGACGCGCCGCCGCTGCCCGGCCGCGAAGCGCAGGCCGGCCTGGAGGAGGAAGAACTCCTCGTAGACCATCCGGCGGTGGGCGGGAGAGTCGCCGCAGTTGAGGGCGGTGAGGGCTTTCTCCGCCTCGGCGGGGTCCGAAGTGTCGACGACGGGGAAGTGGACCTGCCGGAGGGCCTCTTTCCGGTCGGGGAAGCGGTAGCGGGCCAGCAGGGACGGCGGGAGCACCTCGGGGACCGCCTCCACCGCCTGCAGCGCCAGGTGCGTCACCTCGCGGAGCTGCTTGGGGTTCAGGATGCCCACCTTCCGGTAGATCGGGACGATCCGGCCGATGTGAACGAAGTCGGACGCGTCCTCCTCGTCCAGGATCTCCCAGGCGGGGTTCTTGAAAGTCAGCCGCCCGCCGTAGCTGTGGGGGTCCAGCTCGGGTTTCCCGAAGAGGATGACCTGGAGGCCGTCCTTGAGGGTGTCCTTGAGGTAGGGCTGGTTGAAGAAGACCACGTTGACGGTGGCCCCGGCGTCTCGGACCACCATATTGAAGAGCTTCAGGCGGATGCGGGAGGTGATCCTCGCCTCGGCGGCGATGATGCGCCCCATCACGCACGCGTGCTCGCCGTCCTGCAGGTCCCGGATGGCCCGGAAGCGGGTGCGGTCCTCGTAGCGGAAGGGCGGGTAGAGGAGGAGTTCCCCCACCGTGGCGATCCCCTCGGCGTTCAGGGCCTCGGCCCGCTTGGGGCCCACCTTCCGGGCGTACTGCACCGGCGTGTCCCACGGGAGGCTCGGCGGGGGCCCCGGGGCGCTCTTCGGCGGTTGTCCTGCATCGGTCTTCGTCATGGCGGCTCCGCGTCCCACCCCGCATCTTACCGCAAAGCTCGCCTGTGGTACAATCATTGCGTAGATGAAGTTTCGGGGCTCGAGGTCCTTCGAGTCCTGGAAGGCTTTGGATTCACCGTACAAGCTCAGGTGGGCAGCCATGTCAACCTGCGGCGGATCAGTGCCCGCGGACAGAAGCAGGTCCTGACGATTCCGATCCACAAGGAACTCGATACAGGCACACTGAGGGCGATTTTTCGACAAGCCTCCCAATTCATCCCCGAAGAGAGGAACTCAGGTCTCATTTTTATCCCGAGTGAACAGGGCAGACACGCAGAATTCAAGGCACGTTCTTCGTGGAAAATGCACCGGGGCATCTGTTAGAATAGTAATTGGCGTTTTCATGGCCTTTTGAGCGGACGCCGATCTCTTCGGGAGCGTGTTATGAGAAGTTCAAGACTGCTGTTGACCGGTTTGTGCCTCGCCGCGCTGGCCCAGGCAGCGCCCGGCGGGGTCTTCCTCGAGCACCGGGTCCGCACGGACAGCCTCACCGTGGGCGGAAAGACCCACCCGGCGCGGGACACCGCCCAACTCACCTGGCTGGAAGACGACAAGATGGCGGTGGAGCAGCCGGGCGTGTCGATGGTGATCGTCCGCCTGGACCAGGGGCGCATCTACTTCGTCAACCACGTGAAGCGGACGTGGTCCGCCTCCACGCTTCCCCTGCAGTTTCCCCCCGAGGCGGCCCGGGTGTTCAACAACCTCCGCTTCCAGACCACCGTGAGCCGGACGGGCGAGACCGCCAAGGTGGGGGCCTACGCCTGCGAAAAGGTCCTGGTCCGGACCACGGGGTACCTGGACGCGGAGATCACGCACTGGTGCTCGACCGGGGTCCCCGTTCCCGCCGCGCGCTACTACGAGATGACGGCGCGGGCCGCCGCCTTCTCCCCGGCGCTCAGCGAGATGAACGAGAAGCTCCGGGCCCTGGGGAACCTGTTCCCCGTCCGGACGGAGACCCGGGTGAACGTCATGGGCGCCCGGAGCCGGACGGTCACCGAACTGGTGAAGGTGGACCCGAAGAGCGCGATCCCGGCCGACCGCTTCGCCCCGCCCGCCCAGTACCGTGAAGAGCCCTTCGACTTTTCCGGGCGGGCGCCGCGGTAGCCCCGGGTGGTGAGCCCGAAGCCCCGGGCGCGGAGGGAGGCCTCCCGGCGGGCCGGATTATGGAGTGACCCCGAATGACCACGTACGCTTCCTGGGTGAGGTTCACCCCCGACAAGCTCCCCACCGAGACGCGCGTCCAGCACGTCCCGGCGGCGGAAACCCCGGAGCCGCAAGGGGTTTTGGCCGAGCCCGCGCAGCGGGACGGCGGCCTCTTCCTGGACTGGGGCCTCCCCATCCCCGACCTGTACCACCAGAACTACCTCCGGCTCATGGTGCAGGACCCTTACCGGCTCTACGCCTACTGGGAACTCTCCGACTTCCTGAACGAACGCTTCTTCCCCCCCGGCGCCCCGGTGGACCGCCGGAACCACCTCGTCCTCCTGCTGCACGACCTCCACGATGTCTCCAAGATCCCCCTCTCCGTCGGGGCGGCGCGGGAGTGGTGGCTGCACGTCCGTCCCGGGAAGATGTACCGGACGACCCTGGAGGTCCGCTACCCCGACGGCCGGATGGAAACGCTCCTCTCCTCCAACGAGGTGACCACCCCGCGGGACACGGTCTCCTGGCCCCTGGAGTCCACGGACCTGCTCAACGAGGAGAACGTGCGCTACCTGAAGCTGCTCTCCTTCTCGGGCGCCGACCCCGTGGACCACGATTTCCTCGAGATGCTCCAGCAGTGCGAGCGCTTCGACAAGGTCTTCACCGTCCCCGAGTTCCTGTTGCGCTACCTGCCGGACTGGCTCCGGGAGGTGATCCGGCGTCTGCAGTTCCGGGTGCCGTACTCCATCTTCGTGGAGTTCGTGCTCGAGCGGTACTTCCCCGCCTTCCTCCACGCGCCGATCCTGGAAGGCCCCGGCCTGACCGCCGAGGCGCTCGAGGAACTCCTGCGGGGCCACGTCCGCACCGACGCCGGGTCGCTGGCCTTTCACCTGCCCCGGGTGTCCTCCGGCACGGGGCGGCTCCACCTCCTCCCCTGGGACCCGGAAGACGGGAGGTCGACATGACCGAAGCTTACCTGAACCTGGTGCTCCATGCCCACCTCCCCTTCGTCCGGCACCCGGAACACGAGGAGTTCCTGGAGGAGGACTGGTTCTTCGAGGCCGTCAGCGAGACCTACATTCCCCTCATCGACATGTTCGACCGCCTGCGGGGCGAGAACATCCCCTTCCGGTTCACCCTGAGCATCTCGCCGCCCCTGGCCGAAATGCTGGCGGACCCGCTGCTCCAGGAACGCTACCTCCGGCGGATCAACCGGCTGGTGGAGCTGGCGGAGAAGGAGACGGAACGCACGAGGGGCGTCGAGAACATGCAGGACGCGGCGCGGATGTACCTGGACCATTTCCGGAAGGCCAGGGACCTCTTCGAGCGGTACGACCGGAACCTCGTCACCGCCCTCCGGGGGCTCCAGGACTCCGGCGTGCTGGAGATCCTGACCTGCACCGCCACCCACGCCTTCCTGCCCACCATCCTGAACCCCAAGTGCCGGGAGAGCCAGGTCCGCGTGGCGGTCGCCAACTACGTCAAGCACTTCGGGCGCCCCCCCCGCGGGATCTGGCTGGCCGAGTGTGGCTACCAGCCGGGAGACGACCACCTGCTGGCCCGCAACGGGATACGGTACTTCTTCCAGGACACCCACGGGGTCCTCTTTGGCCACCCCCGGCCCCTTCACGGCATCTACGCCCCGGTGCGCTGCCCCTCGGGCGTCGCGTCCTTCCCCCGGGACCCGGAGGCCAGCGAGGAGGTCTGGAGCGCCCAGCGCGGCTACCCCGGCGAGTGGTCCTACCGGGAGTTCTACCGGGACCTCGGCTTCGACGCGGACTACGGGTACATTCGCCCCTACCTGCACCCCGACGGGGTCCGGCGGAACGTGGGCATCAAGTACCACCGCGTCACCGGCCCGGTGAGCCTGGGGCACAAGGAACTCTACGTCCCCGCCGAGGGCCTCGAGAAGGCGGCCCTGCACGCCCACGACTTCATCGACAAGCGGACCGCTCAGGTGCGCCGGGTCGCCGGGATGCTGGGCGGCCGTCCACCGCTCGTCACCACGCCGTTCGACGCGGAGCTGTTCGGGCACTGGTGGTTCGAGGGGCCCATGTTCCTGGAATACCTGGTGCGCAAGCTGGTGTTCGACCAGGAGGCCCTCCGGCTCGTGACTGCCTCCGAGTACCTGGAGATGCACCCCGACCTCCAGAACCAGCAGCCGACGCTCTCCAGCTGGGGCGCGGAAGGTTACAGCGGCATCTGGCTCAACGGGAAGAACGAGTGGATCTACCGGCACCAGCACATGGCCGAGAACCGGATGGTGGACCTGGCCCACCGCTGTCACGGGGCGGAAGGCCTCCTGCGCCGGGCCCTCAACCAGGCGGCCCGGGAACTCCTGCTGGCCCAGAGCAGCGACTGGGCCTTCATCATGACCACCGGCACGACGGTCCCTTACGCCGTCAAGCGGTTCAAGGACCACATCCACCGGTTCAACGCGCTCTACGGGCAGATCCTCGAGGACCGCGTCGACGAGACCGCCCTGGCGGAGATGGAGCACCGGGACTCCATCTTCCAGGAAATCGATTACCAGGTCTTTCAGTGAGAACCCGGGCCGGACGGCCCGGAAGGTCCGCCCTGCGGGGCGGAGCACCGTCGAGGGAGGCGGGTGATGAATCTGTTCAATGTCGGTGACACCGTCGTGTACCCCAACCAGGGGCTGGGCGTCGTTGAGGAGATCGGGGTTCGCCACGTGGCGGGACACGAGGTGGAGGTCTACCACATCCTCCTCCAGGAGTTCGGTTCCCGGGTGATGGTGCCCCTGGACAACGCCGTGTCCATCGGGTTGCGCAAGCCGACCCCCGCCCTGGAGGTGGAGCGCGTCCTCTCGCGGGTCAAGTCGCGGCCCCTCGGGGTCATCGACCCGGTCCGGGACTGGAAGACCCGTTACAAGGACAACACCGAGCGCCTCAAGAGCGGGCGCCTGGAGGAGGCCATCCAGGTCCTCCAGATGCTGACGATCCTGGCCCGGAACAAGCCCCTGTCCTTCCGCGAGAAACGCATGTACGACAAGGTCCGGGTGTTGGTCATCTCCGAGATCGCCGCGGTCAAGGGGCTGACCCCGGCCGAGGTGGAGACCCTCCTGGACGGGTTGATCGGGCCGCCGCCGGCCGAAACCGCCTGACCCTCGCGCCACACCGGGGGACGCCGGGGCCCTGGGCCGCCCCGCGGGCCCCCGGGCGATTGCACAAACCGCCGCTGGAGCAGACCATGAGCACGAACCGGATCTTCGAACCTTTTGCCGACCACGCGGAAGAGATCGTCCTCGACGCCGGGACCGTGGAACGGCACGGCCTTGCGGAGTGGGCGCGGCAGTTCGCCCTCGGGACCGCGGGGTACCGCGACCTGGAGAACCCCGACGACCTCTTCGACCTGGACGTCCCCTTCAACCCCCTCACCATGGCCGTCATCACCGAGGCGGAGTCGAGGCTCTACCGGGCCGGCGACACGCTCCACCTCGGCGGCGAGTCCCGGGCCTGGACCCCCGAGTTCATCGACCTGGCGGCCCGGATTCTCGCCGCCAAGGGCATCGCCTGCCGCCTTGCCGGGGAGGAGGACGCGGACGGCCCCATCCCCACCACCCCCATCTGGTTGTCGTCCTTCGGGGTGTTCTACGAGGAACTGGCCGGGGGTGAGAACTTCACGTCCTCTCACTCCCAGTTCTTCAAGGGTGGTCGCAAGCCTATGGACCGCAACGGGATGCAACTCCTGGACCAGGCCGCCGAAATCGAGCGGGGCGTCCGGGAGATCGTCGCCCGGGCCGGGGCCGGAGAGCGGGTGGTCATCCCACTGGCCCCCTCGACGTCCCCGCTCATCCGGAGAGACTTCCGCGTGATGGACGCCTACGCGCGCTCCCTCGGGACCCTGCTCGGCGAGGAGGGGCTCGCCGCCGTCCGTGAGGCCGGGGCGACGGGCTTTCGCCTGACCGTGTGCCCCGAGGGCGGGTCCATGGGGCGGAACTCGCGCAAACTTTTCGAGATGCTCGGGATCCCGACCGGGGAAAACGGCGTGGTCCGCTACACCCACTTCGAGCAGGACAGCCGCTACCACGGCATCGGGATCGTGGACGGCGTCAACCACGGCGTCGATCCCGGGAAGTGGCAGATCTACAAGAACGTGGGCGCCCGGGAAGTCCTGCTCTCCGGGGCTTCCCACGTCTTTTTCATCTGGGACCCGGACGGCGATCGCTTCAACATGGTGACGACGGCGCCGGCCGCACTGGAGGGACGGGCACGGATGAACGGCCTGGAGACGGACCCCGGCGACGGGGAGCGCATCCTGGTTTACTTCAAGCCCAACCAGATCTACTTCATGCTCCTGGCCTGGCGCCTGGAGCGGGGCGCCGCCCGGGAAGGGGCCGAAGGCCGGCCGTGGCTGGTCATGGAGACCTATCCCACGAGCCGGTCCATCGGGGAGCTGGCCGAGCGCCTTACGATCCCCGTCTTCCGCACGCCGGTCGGGTTCAAGCACTTCGGCAACGCCTGCGCCGAACTGGAAGCCCAGGAGCTTTCCGGCGCCGCGGAACTGACCCTCACGGACGTTCGCGGCCGGACGCACCGCTTCCCCCGGGGGACCCGGGTCCTGCTCATGGCCGAGGAGAGCGGGGGAGCCGCCATGGGCGGCGAGGAGATGCTGGTCAGCCGCGGCGGGAACCGCCGGATGCTGGCCCTCAAGGAAAAGGACGGCTTCCAGGTCGGCCTGACCGCCCTCGCCCTGGCGGCGGACCTCTTCCGCGAGGGGAAGAGCTTCGCGGAGTACTACCTGGAGCGCCTCGACCGGTACGACATCCGCCACCGGTTCTACGAGCGCCGGGACGTCACCCTCTTCGACGAGGCCCTCAAGGGTGACGCCCGACGGCAGGCCATGGAGGAGGGGAACCGCCGGAAGGACGCCACCGTCGGGTTCTTCCGCGGCCTCGCGGACCGGCTCGCCGCGGGCGCCCTGAAGGCCGGGGAGGTCACCGCCGAACTCCAGTCCCGTCACACCGGGGCCTTCGTGTTTCCCCCCGTGACCGACGCCTACTGGGCCGGCGACGGGACCCTGATCGAGTTCGAGGGCGCGTGGTTCCAGCTCCGGGCCTCGGGGACCGACGCGGTGTTGCGGTACTACGCCGAGGCGGGATCCCGGGAGGAGGTCCGCTGTCTCAACGACGCCCTGTTCAACCTCCAGGTCTGACAAGGAGCGACCCCGTGGAAGAAGCGTCCAAACCCCGATTGGTCTTCGTGATCATCTACCTGCAGAACCCCCGGGAGAAGTACTGGGGCGTCCTGCACGACAGCACCCCCGCGGGGGTGTGGATGTCCGGCACCGGTTTGCGAAACCTCGAAGAGTGGCTGAATTTCGGGTTCAGGCAGGGCGATCCGCCGCCCGCCTTCACCACCACCTTCTTCCCCATGCACCGCGTAGAGAAGATCACCATGGACGAAACGGAGGGGGGAATCCTCTCCCTGAAGGCGACCATCCTGGAGCGAACGGGTACGGAGCCGGAGAGCTTCTTCACGCGTTCGGGGATGGTCACGCATTAGCGGGTTGGGCGGTAGGGGTTCAGGGGTTTAGGGAGGGTCTTTGAGAAGGCGGGGGATTCGGGTCCCCGGAGGGCAGCCAACCGACTCCCCCCCGAAGCGCCGTCGCCCCCCGGGCCTTAAACCCCTAAACCCCTACAAGCTAAACACCTTTAAAGGAGTTCCGCATGAAGGACTACCTCAGAAAGAACTGGAAGCCCCTGACCTTCTGGTCGGGGGTCGGCGGGCTGCTCTTCGGCGGCGCCGTCCTCGCGTACCGGAAAGGGTGCCAGTCGACGACGGCGCCCGCCGTTCCAATCCCGGAGGAGTTCGGGAAGATCCGCCTCCGGATGACGCCGTCCGAGTTCAAGTACGGCGAGGATTTCCCCGCCGTCTGCAACGAGTACGAGCTCAGCCCGACGGCCTTCCGGGTCTGGAACGTCGTCGAGCGGCGCTCGGCGGGGCACCGGGTTTTCTACGTGACGTCGCGCCGGCTGGTCCAGGCGTCGGACGGCCAGGAAAAGGCCATCCCCAGCGAGCCGTTCTACGCCGTGGCGGGGGTCCACCGCTTCACCAAGAAGGCCGACCTGCCGGACCACCTTCGGAAAGGGAGCCCCGTGGTCTTCCACCTCTGCCTGGTGGGCGGGGGGGACAACGGCATTCCCACGGGGGAGAAGATCGTCACCCAGGGGTGCCTGGACTCCTGGGAGATCCTCGAAGAGGCGCCCGCGGGGGGCGGGCCCGAAGGACAGGGCAACAAGGACGCATGAAGATGGCAAGGTCTGCGACGCTGGCACTGCTCCTGGCTTTTTCGCTCGCTTCCGCGGCCCGGGCCGCCGACGAGGGCCTCGACTCCCGGCTGGAGCGTCTCCGGGAGGAGATCCGGGAGAGAGGCTACGGGTACTCCGTCGGGATGAACCCCGCAATGGAGGTCCCCCTCGCCCTCCTCTGCGGGACCTTCCCCGAGGGAGACCCCGTGGAGAAGGGTGAACCGGCGCCCTCCGCGAGACTGGCCCTCCCGGCCCACTTCGACTGGCGCGAGCAGGCGCCCCCGCTGCCCGTCCGCAACCAGGGCGTCTGCGGGAGCTGCTGGGCCTTCGCCGCGGTGGGGATCCTGGAGTACCAGGCCCTGATCCGCGACGGCGTCGCGATCGACCTTTCCGAGCAACTCCTCGTGGATTGCGACCGCGACAGCAGCAACTCCGGCTGCGAGGGTGGTTTCCTGAGCCTGGCCCTCTCCTGGCTGGACACGAACGGGGCCGTTCCCGAAGCCTGGTACCCTTACCGCTACAAGAATTTCCCCTGGGGCTCCTGCCTCTCGGAAGGGCTTTCGCGACCGTACCGGGTTCGGGAGTTCGGGGCCGCGGCGGGAACGGACCTCATCAAGCAGGCGATCTACGACCACGGGCCCGTGGCCACCTCCGTGGCGGTGGACAACGCCTTCCAGGCGTACACGGGCGGGGTGTTCGAGGGCCCCGGCGCCCCGTCCACCAACCACGCCGTGATCCTGACGGGGTGGACCGACACGGACACGGCGGGAAACGGCTACTGGATCATGCGGAACTCCTGGGGCGCCTCGTGGGGCGAGTCCGGTTACATGCGCATCAAGTACGGGGCGGCCAAGATCGGCACGGGCACCCGGTGGGCCGAATGCGACGCGGCGGACGGCCCGCGCCTCGTCCAGACCCGGGTGGAGACGGACGTCGAGGGGGACTTCGTGCCCGCCCCGGGGGAGGAGTGCCGCGTCCGGGTCACCCTGAGGAACCAGGGGCTCCCCGCTTCGGGCGTCACGGCCGAACTGGCCTGCGCGGACCCCGAGGTGACGGTGGTGTCCGGGACCGTGGCCTGGCCGGACCTCCCGAAAGGCGCCGAGGGACCTGGCCTGACCGATTTCGTCGTCCGGTTCTCCGCCCAGGCCCCGATGGCGAAGGTGTACGTCTTCTCCCTGACCCTGCGCGCGTCGGGCGGTTACGCCGCCACCGGCCGCTTCTGGGTCCGGCTGAAAAAGCCCACCGCCATCGTCGTCGACATGGACCCCAACCACAACAGCGCCCCCGCCCTGCAGGCCGCCCTCGCCGCCTGCGGCATCGACGCCGTCACGGACCGGGCCTACGACCTCACCGACGTGACGGACCTGCGCGCCCTCTTCGTGTGCTTCGGCGTCATGCCCTGGGAGACGATCCCCCAGCCCGCGGACGGCTACAACATTCGTCGGGCCATGGCCCTGGGCCGGGCGGTCTACCTGGAGTCCGGCTCCATCTGGTCGGACACCGAAACGGATTTCCTCGCCCGTTCCTGGTTCGAGGCGCCCAGCACCCAGGCAGACTACGGGACGCTGGCCTCCCTGGCGGGGGTCCCCGGAACGGTCTTCCACGAGATCAACCTCCCCTACGTGGGCGACAAGGCCATCACCAGCCGGCTCGGGACCGGCGCCGGCGCCGCCTCGGTCCTGGTGAGCGGGCAGACCGGCGCCGGCTGCGCCGTGACCGGGACGGGACACGACTACTACGGGACGCCCTACGTTTTCCGATCCCTTGCCGCCGCCTTCGAGTTCGGGGGCCTGGACGAGGGGTACGGGGCCAACAGCCGGGTCGAACTCCTGCGAAAGTACGCCGCGCACCTCGACATCCTCCCCGCCGCCACCGGCGACCTGGACCGCAACGGCATCCTCGACGGCGAAGATGCATCCATCCTCAGGGGGGTCCTGTCGGGGAGCCTGCCGCTCCCACCTTACACCGGTGCCGACCTCAACGGGGACGGGCGGGTCGACCCCCTGGACCTGATAGCGCTGGAACGGGCGACGGCCCGGTGAAAATCCTCGACGGAGATTGACCGTGAGCCCCAGCAAACCCATCGCGACACCCAAGGACCTGGTTGAATTCATGATCCGCGACGGGCGATCCCTCGGCTTCGCCGTCTGCGGCATCCAGGCGGACTCCGTGGAGATCGGGAACGACCGGGGGCGAGCCCTATTCGTCTGGCCCCCCGGGTGGAAGGAGCCGTCCGCCTGGACCGAGTCCATGCATGGGGGCACCGGGTTCTACCAGCGGGTCTTCCTTCTCGGCTTCGAGGACGACCTCGCGGAACTCCCGCCCCCCGACCTGGAGGGGGTCGGGTGCTGCCTGAAGCTTCCCCTGGACAGCCGGGCCCTCGTCTTCAACCTCGGGGTCCTGAAAACCGGCGACCTCCAGCCCCTGCTCACCCCGGAGGCCCGTCCCGCCCGGGACCGCTCCCGCTTCGAACTGGACGAGATTCTCTCCCTCTACCGCGCCATCAACTCCGAGCGGAACATCGAGCGGCTCCTGGAAGTGATCCTGACCAAGTGCCGCAGCGTGACCGGGGCGGACGCCGGCTCCCTGTACCTCGTGGAGGACCCCTGCATCCAGGGCGAGATGACGCGCCTCCGCTTCAAGATCACCCAGAACGACTCGGTCGGCGTGGACTTCAACGAGTTCACCATGGACATCACCAGCGACTCCATCGTGGGCCAGTCGGTCATCACCATGTCCAGCATCAACATCGCCGACCTCTACGACGACGAGGCGATGGCCCTCAACGGCTGGCGGCACGACCGGAGCTTCGACCGGCGGATCGGCTACCAGTCCCACTCCATGCTCACGGTCCCCCTCCTGAACAAGAACTCCGAGGTCATCGGCGTGGTGCAGCTCATCAACCGGAAACGAAACCCCGACATCCGCCTCCGCGCGTCCCGGGACTTCCTGGACAACGTCCTCCCCTTCGACAAGCACTCCGAGGAGATCTGCCGCGCCCTGGCCGCCCTGGCCGGGATCGCCCTGGAAAACGCCACCCTCTACCGGGAGGTGCAGGCGCTGTTCGAGGGGTTTGTCCGCGCGTCCATGACCGCCGTCGAATCCCGGGACCCCACCACCCTGGGCCACTCCAAGCGGGTTTCGGAACTGACCCTCCGGCTGGCGGAGGCGGTCAACCGGTGCGAGGACCCGCCCTTCCAGGACATCGCCTTCCACACCATGCAGATGAAGGAGATGGAGTACGCCTCGCTCCTCCATGACTTCGGCAAGATCGGGGTGCCCGAGCGCATCCTCGGGAAACCCGAGAAGCTCTACCCGGAAGAAAAGGCGCTGATTCTCCAGCGGTTCGAGAGTATTCGACTGGCCGTGGCGCTGGAGGCCGCCCGGGAGGAACTCCGGTTGGCCGACCAGGCCGGCGGGCGCCTCCCGGAGGAAGTCCGCCGGCGCGTGGAAGCCGAACTCACCGAGCGGCTGCAGCAACTCGACGAGCACCTGGCCATGATCCTCGAGGCGTGCCGGCCGACCTTCCTCGAAGCGAAGGTCTCCGACCGCCTCGACGCGTGCGCGGGCCTGACCTACCGCACCACCGAAGGCGAGGCGAAACGCGTCCTCACCGACAGGGAACTCGCCGTCCTCAAGCTCCCCAAGGGCACCCTGACCGAGGCGGAGCGGGAGGAGATGGAACGGCACGTCGTCCACACCGCCAACTTCCTGAAGCTGATCCCGTGGGGCTTCGACTATGCCGGCGTCCCGCTCATCGCCGCCATGCACCACGAAAAGATGGACGGGACCGGCTACCCGTTCCGCTACTCCGCCACGCAGATCCCGCTCCAGGCCAAGGTCATCGCCGTCTGCGACATGTTCGACGCCCTGACCTCCGCGGACCGGCCGTACAAGAAGGCCGTCCCCGTGGACCGGGCCCTGGAGATCATCCTGCAGGAGGCCGCCCGGGGCGCCCTCGACCCCGCCCTCGTCCGCCTCTTCATCGCCGCGGGAATCTACCACCGGTAGGGCCTCTCGCCAGATCCGTGTTCATCCGTGGTGCTTTTCCGGGTGGGAGCACCGGGGACTGTAATTCCGTTTCCCAACGGTCTTCCGGTTCGCGGTGGCGGAGCAGCCGTTCCGACCCGTCGTCCAGCCGCACCTCGAAGCACTCGCCGTCCGGCTCCCGCCAGCGCGCGAGGACTGCCGTCACCGCCCGGCGGCGGCCGTCCAGGACGACCGCCTCGGGCCGCTCGTCGGCCCGGCAGCCGCTGTAGGTCAGCACTTCGACGGGGGCGTTTCTCATGAAAACAGGCCCTTGCCGCCTCATCCCCCGGCCTGGGTCCAGTCTTCGAGGACCAGCCCGGTGACCCGCTGGAAATGGCGGGTGTTGTGAGTGACCAGCACCAGCTTGTTCGTCAGGGCGCAGGCCGCGATGGCCAGGTCGAAATCGTCCAGCGGGGTCCCTGCCTTTTCCAGGGAGGCCTTCAGCATCCCGAAGACCTCCGCGGCTTCCCTTTCGATGGGGAGGATCTCCGCGGCCCGCTCGACGGCATGGACCCGGGCGACGTTCGCCTCTGGCCGGCCGGATTTGAAGGCACCGTAATAGAGTTCCATCAGGGTGACCGCGCTGATCCGGATCGGGGCGAGGCGGTGGAGTTCCAGATTTCGCCGCACGGGTTCGTTGCCTCTGAGCAGGAAGACGACGGTGTCCGTATCCAGAAGGTACACGTCAGTCCTCCAGGCTCACCCGACGGGTCCGGTTCCGGGCGAGCCGCAGGGACTCCACGATCTCCTCGGCGCTCCGGTCGTCCTCCCAGGACCCGGCCAGGCGGACCAGCCTTTCCGCGGTGGTTTCCCGGTCCGATGCCCCGGTTCTCGCCAGGCGCTCCCGGACCAGGAAGAGGATCTCCTGGCTGATGGACCGGTGCTCCCGCTCGGCCAGCTTCCGGATCTTGGCGTACAGTTCCTCGTCGATGTTCTTGATCTGCAGGTTTGCCATTTCAACGCTCCAGACGCCATCTTCATGATATTTTACTCCGAATTCATGAATCCGGCAAGACCCCGTTCTCCCTATTCCTGGCGCCCCTCGATGGCGCAGAGCAGAACCGCCACCGCCAAGCCGAGGCGGCGGTCGAAGGTGAAGGCCGGGTCCGGGCCGAAGTCCACGTGGAGCTTCAGCGTGAAGGGGTTGAAGTTCTGCTTGATCCGGCAGACCGGCCGGCCGGACACCTCGATGTGGAATTTCTGGGGGATAAGGTTGACGAACCGGCGCAGCAGGGCCAGGCTGTCCTCCCGGACCCTGCCGATCTCCCGGTCCCACGGGTCCATGACGATCCACTCGTCCCTCACGAGTGACTTGAACCCCCGCCGCTTCAGGGCGCCCACCTTGGTTTTCGTCCCGCTGTCGAACACGTCGTAGGCCGCGGAGAAGTCGAGGATCTGGCGGGCGTTGACGGCCAGCACCTCCCGGGACATGCTCTCGTCGGTGTAGAGCCGGATGTCCTCCCGAAGCTTGAAGGCCTTCTGCTTCGAGAGGAACACCAGGTTCCCCAGCGGGTCGTAGACACGGAACTCCCCACCAAAAAGCTTCAGGATTTTCTTGCGCACCAGGTAGGCAGGGTATCGGAATCGGTCGTCCATGACTCACCTCCGGGTTTCATTTTCCCTTTCGGGCAGTTTCAACAGGAAACGCCACGCGGGGACCACTTCGACGGACCCTCCCGGAACGTCGATGCACGCTTCCTCGCTCCGCGTCACGAGGATACCGGACGAGACCAAGGAGACCAGGGCGTGATCCACGCAATAGATCTTCTTCGGGTTGGCGTTGACCCGCGAAAGCGAAGCGTCGAACAGACGGACGCTGAAGAGGAAGTAGGCGTCCTCGAACCAGCCCACGAAATCCGTCACCAGCGTCTGGTACGTCTACAGGATGTTTTCCCGACTGACGCCACCGGCGGCCAACTGTTCCATGACCTGGAACAGGTAGGTCGATTTGCCACTCCGGCGCGCCCCGATGCAGACGGTTGCCTTACCGGGAACGGTTGCCACACGCAAGCGCCTGGGCACGCCCGTCTCTGGCCGGGATTCCTGAAAATCCAACAGGATGCGCTTGATCATTTCGAGCATCAGTTTCCGCCAGGCAAATATTTTGACCACTTTATGGCCAGTCCGGTAAATATTTTTACCGGTTTTGGGTAACGTTGACGGTCCCGCAAAAGTCCCTGGCAGCCCGCGAATCACGCGAACAAGCGCGAATCGGAATCCAATAAATCAAAGAATTTATTAGTTTTATAAATTCGCGCACATTGGCGTTATTCGCGGGATATCTCCTTTTCGCGACTTTTTGCGGGTGCATCAACGTTGTCAAGGATGGACTTTCACCCCATGACCGGTTGATTTCCCCCCATGCCCACGGATCAGCGAAAAACCGATTTCCTATCCGTGACCCCGGGCGTCCACGGCGGCGCGCAGGGCCCGGACGTGGTCGGGGCCGGTGCCGCAGCAGCCGCCGAGGACGTTCGCCCCGGCCGCCAGGAGCGCCGGTGCGCGCTCCGCGAAGTAATCCGGATCCTCGGGCCACGCCAGGTCGGTCCCGACGCCGGCGGGGATCCCGGCGTTGGGCCGGATGACCAGGGGGAGGGTGGTCAGGGCCCGGAGTTCCCGGCACAGTTCCACCATGGCGTCGATGCCGTTGCCGCAGTTGGCGCCCACGAGGTCGGCGCCCGCCGCTTCCAGGCCCCGCACCGCCTTCTCCGTGCCGACCCCCATCATCGTGAACCAGCCGCGGCGGGCCCGGTCGAAGGTCATGGAGGCCGACACCGGGACGCCCGGGGCCGCCTCCTTCGCCGCCCGGACCGCCATCACGGCCTCGTCCAGGTCCGTCATGGTCTCCACGCAGACGAGGTCCGCCCCGGCCTCGAAGAGGGCGCGCATCTGGAGGCGGTAGCCGTCGAGGACCTCGGCGGGGTCGGCGTCGCCGAGGGGCTTGAGCAGCTTCCCCGTCGGGCCGACGGAGGCGGCCACATGGGCCCGCCCCACCGCCCCGCGCCGGGCGGCCTCCACCGCGGCGCGGTTGATGACCGCCGCCCGGTCCGCCAGGCCGAAGGGGGCCAGCTTCAGGGGCGAGCCGCCGAAAGTGTTGGCCTGGACCAGGTCCGCGCCGGCCTCGGTGTAGCGCCGGGCGATTTCCTCCAGGACCTCAGGATGTTCGAGGTTGAACCACTCGGGGCAGTGCCCCGCCGGAAGGCCCCGGGCCATGAGGAGCGTCCCCATGGCCCCGTCGGCCACCAGGACCTCGCCGGCGCGCAGGCGTTGCAGGATGTCGTTCATGGTGCCTCCGTGGGATAGACTCTAGACTCTAGACTCTAGGCTATAGGCTGTAGGCTGTAGGTCCGGAAGCGGATACCATCGGGGTCGGAATCGGTATCGGTATCGCAATCGGTATCGCAATCGGTATCGCAATCGGTATCGCAGTCGGTATCGCAGCCGCAGTCGGTATCGGGACCGGTGTCGCCGTCGCTCTCGCTGTCGGGATTGGCATCAGTCTCGCCGTCGCGGTCGGGATCATGGTTGCCGCCGAATTGTCCGTTGTTTCCCTTCAGGGATCATGGGCCGTCCTGCCCGGGACCCTCGCGCTTTTTTGCCAGGCGCCTTCGCTGATCCGAAGTCCGATTCCGGTACTCGCCCCGATACCGGCTGCGATTCCGATGCCGATTGCGGCTGCGGCTGCGGCTGCGATAACGATTGCGACTGCGACTGCGACTACGATTGCGATTGCGACTGCGACTGCGATTGCGACTGCGATACCGATACCGATTCCGATACCGATTCCGAAGGTATAAACATCCGGACCTACAGCCTACAGCCTAACATCCTTCCCCCTCAAACACTCAGCAGGGCCCGGACGCGGTCCACCGCGGCGGCGCCGTCGCAGCCGTACCCGTCGGCGCCGATCTCCCGGGCCCAGGCCTCGGAGACGGGCGCCCCGCCCACCACCGTCCGGACGCGCCCCTCGAGGCCCCGCGCGCGAAGCTCGTCCATCACCTGACGCATGACGGGCATGGTGGTGGTCAGGAGGGCGGACATCCCGATGACGCCGGCGTTCTCCTTCTCCGCGGCATCCACGAAGGCGGACGGCGGCACGTTGTTCCCCAGGTCCACCACCTCGAAGCCGGCCCCCCGCAGGAGGATGGCCACCAGGTTCTTCCCGATGTCGTGCAGGTCCCCCTGCACCGTCCCCAGCACCACCTTCCCCCGCGAGGGGATGCCGTCCCGCACCAGGAGCGGGCGCAGTTCGTCCAGGCCGGCCTGCATGGCCCGGGCCGCCAGGAGCACGTCGGGGAGGAAGATCTCGTGGGCCTTGAAGAGGTCCCCCACGGTGTTCATTCCCGCGATCAGGCCGCCGTTGAGGATGTCGTGGGGGGAGAGCCCCGCCGCCACCACCCCGCGGACCTTCTCCCGCGCGGCCTCGTCGTCGCCCGCCTCGATGATCCCGGCCAGTTCCTTCAGCCGCTCGTCGTTCATGCCCTCGCCTCCGTCGTTAAATTTCCGCTCGAAAACGCCCGGACGATCCCACTCATGGCTCGGCCCGGCACCCCGCCCCGGGACACCCGGCACAGCAGGGGAACACCCGGCGGTAGCGGTGGATCCCCGCCGGCCCCGCGACCATCACCCCGGAGATGCTCTTCAGGGGCGACATCAGGCAGGACGCGTTCAGGCTCACCCCGATCCGGCCCGCCTCCACCGCCGCCAGCAGCGCCCGCTGCCCCGTCAGGTCCCACCCGCAGTAGCCCGGGCTGTAGCGCCGCGTCACCAGGCCGTCGCCCGGGGAAGACCAGGACGCGGCCCACCCGGCCTCCAGCGCGTCCGCCGCCCGCTCCGCCGCCGCGGACGCCGCGGCGTCCAGCACGGCCCCGGACGCCGGGTCGCCGCGTTCGAAAAGCTCCCCGATCCGCCGGCTCACCCCCTCCCCGAGGGTGATCACGAACAGGGCCAGCCGCCGGGCCCCGGGGAGGACACTCTCCAGCGGCGACGGGGAAACGTTCCGCCCCTCGCCCGGGTAGATCCGCGCGAACTCGCCGGCCTCCACCGCCCGCCGGAGGCCCGCCGGCGTTGCCAGGTCGGCCAGCACGGCCAGGGCCTCGTCCAGGAGCCGCTCCAGCCGCCCCCCGCCCCGGCCGGGCGGGACCCCGAGGAGCGCCGTCACCGCGTCCCGGGAGGGGAGGATGTCGGCCGGTGCGAACGGGGTGTCCGCCACGCCGGTCATGGGACGGCGGGGAGGACGTCCATGCCGAAACGCCGAGCTTCCGCCGTCATCCGTTCCCGCAGGGCGGCACCCACCCCGTCCGTCAGCGGCGGGGGCTCCCAGGCGGCCTCGGCGCGCGCGATCTCGCGGCGGCAGCGCTCCAGGATCGTCGTGGCGCCCTCCTCGTGCCACCGCCCGCGCTGCGCCCGGTCGATGACGGGGCCGGGGAAGTGGTGTTCCAGCTTGAGGTACTTCCTCGAGTGTTTCGCGATCAGGAGGTGCCCCTCCCGCAACAATTCCTCGAAGTGAGGCACCGCGGGGAAGTCCTCCCGGGGCTCGATCCCGCGGGCGAGGCGCAGGGCCATGCCGCACAGCTCGTTGTCCAGGACCAGCTTCTCGAGGCTCAGGCACGACTCGAAGTCCAGCATCCCGGGCCCCGACACGCTGTTGATCCCCGAGAGGACGGCCAGCACGGCCCCCATGGCGTCCTCCATCCCCGCCTGGGCGTCCAGGAGCTTGGCGTCGGAGAGCGAGGTGTAGGCCTGGGTGGGGAAGCCGAGGAACTTGCCGATCTCGCTGTAGGCGCAGTCCAGCATCATGGTTTCGGTGGCGCCCATGGGGGTGGTTTCGTACCGGACGTCGAAGGCGGCGGGCGAGCCCCCGTAGAGCGCCGGGGCGCCGGGGGCGGCGAGCTGGCTGATCACAACCCCGCTGAGGGTCTCGGCGGTGTGCTGCACCAGGCTCCCCACCAGGGTGACGGGGGAGACGAAGCCCGTGAGCGGCATGGAGATGTACTCCACCGGAATGCCGCTCCGGCCGCAGTCCATCAGGTTCCGGGAGGTCTCGTGGCACCACTTCAGCGGGGCGGTGGGGCAGCAGGAGAAGACCGTGAGCGGCTTCTCCCGCAAGGCCGTTGCATCTCCCCGGACGATCACCTGCAGGTCCTTCATCACCCCGAAGGCGTCGGCGGTGAAGGCACCCGTCACCACGGGCTTGGTGCAGTGGCGCAGGCTGAGGTAGAGCCGGTAGCTGTCGGAGACCCGCTCGGGGACGTCTCCGGGGATCATGGCCGTGCTCTGGGCCGCGATGTGGGCACAGCGGGCCACCACCTTGCAGTAGCGGACGTAGTCGGCCGTGTCGGGGCGGCGGAGGGTGCCGGTGTCGCTGTCCAGCAGGTTCAGCGCCGCGGAGCCCGGGGTGAAGTGGACGTTGTCCCCGGCGAAGTGGTGGGTCTGCTGCCCCGCGACGTCGTGGAGCCGGAACTCGCGGGGGGCGGTGGTCAGGGCCTTGTCCACCAGGGCGCCGGGGATCCGCGCCCGACGGGTGTTCAGGTCCACCTCGGCCCCGTGGTCGCCCAGCAGGGCCAGGGCCTCGGGGTTGTTGATTTCCACGCCGAGGACGCGAAGGACCTCCCGGGCCTCGTCCACGATGGAGCGGATCAGGTCGTCGGTGAGCAACCGAAGCTTGGGGCGCATGTTCACCCTCCGGGGCGCGAGCCGTCCGTCCTTCGGCCGCGGGGTCTTCCGGACGCGGCTTCACGGGAATTTGGGGGCAGAATACGCCAGCAAGCGGCGGCTGTCAAGCCGTGGTCGATCGAGGCTCGCGGGTACTGTAGATGTCGAGAAATGGATGATCCACGCGGGCGGGGCCGGGGCGGCCTTCCAACTGACCCACGCCGGGATGTGGGCGGCGAAGCACCAGCGCGCGATCGGCGGGGCCCCCTTCGCATCCTCCTTCTCTGTGGACGCTCCCCTCTGTGAGTACCGGAGTCCCAACCGGCAGGAGTGCCCCGCGGAGGGAGACCGGATTCGGGAGGTTGCCGCCGCCTACGGCGATGCGGCCCGGCGGGCGAAGGCGGCCGGCGACCGCGCGAAGGCCCGCTGCGTCTCCTGCAACAAGTGCGTGTTGCGGTTCTACCTCGAGGGCAAGCCTATCCGCTGTCCCTTCGAACCGTAGGGAATCCCCTGGGGTCGATATCTCCGGTGGAGATGAGGAGCAAGGGACCGGGAGACTACGCCGATACCCCCGGGGGCGGTACCGGAATCGGTACCGCCTTCGATGCGCTCTCCAGAAAAAACAGTCGGAGCCGCGACCGTTAGGGAGCGGTAAGGGTGAGAAAATCTTACCGCTTGCTTACGCGCGCGGCTCCGATTCGTTTCTGGCTTGACGGATGGCCATCCCGCATTCGCGCCGCCGCGGCCCGCCCTTCCGGGAATGGTCAAGTGAGTGTCCCTGAGCTTACCTGAGCTGATCGTGATCGCGGCCGAACTGCAAAAATTCTGTGTTATGATCGAAGAAACGGAGGCCGAAAATGGATTATCATCTCTGGATCGAGTCAAACCCGGAAGTATTGGTCGGCAAACCCGTTATCCGGGGAACCCGGATATCGGTGGAACTGATCCTTCGCAAGCTCTCCGAGAGCATGCCGATGGACGAACTCCAGCAGGCCTACCCCCAGGTGCCCCGTGAAGGGATTCTGGCGGCCCTCGCCTATTCGGCCGCCATCCTGGCGACGGAGGAAATCCTTGTCGGCTAGTCTGATAGCGGATGAGAGCGTCGATTACAGAATCGTCGGGCGTCTACGGGGACTCGGCTTGAGGCTGATATCCATGTCATCACCCCTCGAAAAACACGCCGGCGCGACCTTTGATCCGCTACGAGATCAGATGGAGAGTCAAGGTGATGAAGAGACGTTCAATCCTGAACAGATTCCTTCTGCCGACGCTGGCGACCCTGACCGCAGTCATGATGGTCGTCGCCTGCTATCCTCCTTCGCCTGTCCGCGCGCTTGAAAGGGAAAACGAGCAGAAAATCGACTCCAGGACTGCTGATGGATCAGGGTTCTATCTGGGAACCGTATTCTGGGAAATAACCGAGAAAGAACAGATTACCCTGGGAATGCTCCTGCCGGTCGTCATCCTTTGCTTCCCGCTCTTCTTGATTTTCATCTGGGTCCCCAACCCCGCTTATTTCTGGGTCTGCGCATTCATCGCCAGTGCGGCTTACTGGATTTTGTGGTTTGGGATCGGCCGCTGGCTGGAACAGGTCACCGGTCGTGTTCCACGGCATTCCAGGAAAGCGCCACAGCAGGCCGTGATCAATCTGGTGTGGATTCTCTTCATCCTCTGCTTCGGGTTGGCGCTTGTAGCTGCCCGGGCGTTTTTCACACTGCATCAGGAGCGTTACCTCAATGGGTTCTGCCTGTTCTGGTTACTCTTCGGTGCGATCTTCCTGGCGGAAAAACTGGTGACGTGGGACCGATGCCGAAAACGGCAAGACGGAGCTTCCGGACCATGACCATTTTCGATGACTTCTCCACCGTCTACGACCACATGCTTCCCTGGGAGACCCGGAAGCGGAACGAGGGGGATTTCTTTCCCCGAATCTTCGAGGGCAACGGGGTGAAGCGGGCCCTGGACTGCGCCTGCGGCACAGGGATGCACGTGATCCAGTTCGCTGGGATGGGCCTAGCGGCCTGCGGGTCGGACCTCGCCCCCAACACAAAAAAAGTGGGTGTCCGATTCCTTTCGCCCGCCCGCCGCGGCTGTCAAGCAGAGGTAAATCACAGGTTGACTTGCTTCTCCGGGATGTATATACTATGTATATCTTTCAGGGGGCTGACCGATGCAAACGAAAATCCAGAGGTGGGGGAACAGTCAGGGACTCCGATTGGCCCGACAGGTGTTGCAGGATGTGCACTTGAACGTCGGCGACGACGTCGAGGTCAATGTGAAGGATGGGTTGATCGTGATCTCGCCCGTGAGGCGGGTCAGAGGACGGTTGAGGCTGGAAACGCTGGTGTCCCGCATTCCCGAAGGCAGCCAGGTCGGCGAGGAAGAGTGGGGTGCTCCCGTCGGCCGGGAGGAGTGGTAAATGAAGGCGGGAATACCCGAGAAGGGTGATTTCATCACTATCACCTTCGACCCGCAATCCGGGCACGAGCAACGGGGACGCCGCCCGGCGCTGGTGGTCAGCAATACCCTCTTCAACGAACGAACGGGGTTGGCCATCGTCTGCCCGCTGACCCGAACGGTCCGGGGGTTCCCCTTTCACGTCGCGGTAGCGGGGATGCCGGGAGTGGACGGGTTCGTCATGGTGGAGCAGGTCAAGTCGGTGGATTTCCGCGCCCGGAAGGCCGAAATCATCGGGAAGGCCCCGGACGAGGTGCTCGACGAAGTCCTGTCGATTCTCGACGCGTGCATTTATTGAGGATCGCAGCTGAACGAGTTTTACGTCACGGTCACGCGGAAGCTGACTCCCGGCCTTTCACCCCAGCGGGCCTGGGATGACGTCAAGGCCCTGATGGCCTGGGAACCGGTCCCGATGGACAAGTTGCTGGTTCTGCGGGCGAAGGATGCCGAGCGGGAGTACCGCATTTCCTGGTGGAATGCCCTGATCGTGGCGGCGGCTGAACGAGCAGGGTGCCGCACGCTTTACTCGGAAGACCTCGCCGAGGGTCGGGAGTATTTCGGCATCACGGTTTGCAACCCTTTCTCTTGAGGCGCCCGCAACCGGGAGATGAAGAGGCGCCGCCGTGGGGGTGCCGCCGCAAGCGACAGGCAAGGGTGAAGCATGACCATCTTCGACGACTTCTCCACCGTCTACGACCACATGTTCCCCTGGGAGACCCGTAAGCGGAACGAGGGGGATTTCTTCCCGCGACTCTTCGTGGAGCGCGGGGTGAAGCGGGTCCTGGACTGCGCCTGCGGAACGGGGATGCACGTGATCCAGTTCGCGGGGCTCGGCCTGGAGGCCCACGGATCCGACCTCGCCCCCACCATGGTGGAGGCCGCCCGGGAGAACGCGCGGCGCGAAGAGGTGGCGGCGGACTTCCGGGTCTGCTCCTTCACCGAGCTTCTCAAGGGTTTTGCCGGCGTGGAGCGCTTCGATGCGGTGGTCTGCCTCGGCAACTCCCTCACCCTGGCCCCCACCGACGCCGACGTGGCCCGGGCCCTGTGGCAGATGCACGGCATGCTCCGCCCCGGCGGGATCGCCGTCGTGCACATCTTCAACTGGGACAAGCTCGCCCGCGAGCGGCTCCGGATCATGCCGGCCACGGCGTCCGCCCTGGACGGTCACGAGGTCACCTTCCTGCGGGTCTTCCACCACCGGGGCGACCGCATCGACCTCAACATCGTCGTGGTCACCCGGGAGGGCGAGCGGGTGCAGACCCGGGTCCTCACGGCCGTCCAGCGTCCCGTTGGCCCCGGCCGCCTGGTGGGGCTCGCCCGGGAGGCGGGGTTCAGGCGGCTGGAGACCTTCGCCGGATACGACCGCCGCCCCTTCGACCCGGAGTCGTCCGACCAGCTCGTCCTCCTCGCCTCCGTCCCACCCGCCGGGAAGTGAACCCCGTGACTACAGAAAAACAAACCACGAACCACACCAACCACACGAATCCCCACCCGGATCCGACCCAAACGTCTCCGGAGCCCGGGGGAAAAACCACTAATTTCACTAATCGACACTAATATTAAATATGACGGCAACGCAAAAAGTACCATCACCCTCCGGGCGATGGCTCAAACAAAGGCCTTACATACACTTTCCCCTTCGTTTTCAGACTTTTTGCGAACCCGTCAACTATGGCCAACATCAGTTCGGTTTCACCGCAGATCCCCACCAATCTCCCCATCAGTGTGAATTAGTGTGATCAGTGGTCAAAATGATCCGGACGCTGGAGCACAGCAGAGGAATGATCGAGGGACTTGTTTTGGGGCGGGATGACGAGCGGTTCGGCATCAGCATCTTGACGGTGGCCGAACTGCTCTACAGGTTCGGGCGCACCGACGACGAGGCCCGCGTTCCGGGTTCCGGGTCACGGGAAGCGCGAACCCACGAAATCTCGGATTGCCCCGGGCGGGGGACTCTGATAATATTGCAATCGCCGCGTTTCAAAATTCCTTCTTCGAGGTGCCACATGAGAGGAGTCCTTGCGAGAGCCATTCTGTGCCTGGCCGCCCTGACCTTCCTCGCCGGGGTCGTCCCGGCGGAGAACGCCCAGCTCGATTTCAAGCTCGTCAACAAGACCGGCGTCGACATCCAGGAAGTCCACATCTCGCCCGCCAGCAGCAACCACTGGGGGTCGGACATCCTCACCACGGACATTCTCGTGGACGGGCAGACCTGCGAGATCAGCTTCGACCCCGAAGAGGATGCGGAGCTGTGGGACCTCAAGGTCACCGACGACGAGGGCACCAGCATCGTCTGGACCCGGCTGGACCTGACCGAGATCAGCACCTGCGTGCTCAAGATCATCGACGGAAAGCCCGTTGCCGAGACCCACTGATTGCCGGAGACCGGGGGACGGGAGCGTCGATTTCCGTCCCCGCTCCTCCGGGAATCCCATTTCCGGTGTCGTGTTTTTCCGAAATGGCGGGTCGCTCCCGCGATAAGCGTGCAGACATCCGCTTGCACCCCCGCGGGGACCGTGAATTTCCATTTGCAAAGCGGGGCGGGTTCTTCTACAATGATCGAACCCGTTGCGGGTGAAAAACCCGTAGAAACAGAAAGGATGACAGGAGGAACGATGTCCGATTCAATGGAAGCCCTGGGCATGATCGAAACCAAGAGCTTTCCCGCCATGGTGGAAGCCGCCGATGCAATGGTGAAGGCCGCCAAGGTGGTCCTGGTGGGCTACGAGAAGACCGGCGGCGGCTTTGTCACGGCGGTGGTCCGCGGTGACGTGGCGGCGGTGAAGGCGGCGACGGACGCCGGCGCGGCGGCCTCCCGCAAAGTGGGCGAACTGGTGGCGGTCCACGTGATCCCGCGCCCGCACATGAACCTGGACGAGGTCCTGCCCATCGTTCCCCGCGCGAAGAAATAGGCCGGGGCACCGCAGGTTGACCCCATGATCATCGGCCGCATCCGGGGGACCGTGGTGGCCACCCGGAAAGACCCGAAACTGGAAGGGAAGAAGCTTCTCATCGTGGAGAAGATCAACCCCGAGAACGGCGCGCCGGCGGGCCACGTCATCGCCGTGGACACCGTGGGCGCCGGGGCGGGCGAGACCGTGCTGATGGTGGCGGGTTCCTCGGCCCGGCTCTCCCACGGGATGAAGGACCACCCCGTGGATGCCGCCATCATCGCCATCATCGACACCATCTCGTTCAACGGCTGATGACCCCTCCGTCCGGGGGGGGACCGAGAGCACCGCGCGGGCGTGTCCGGCACCCGGGGGGATCCCCGGCAGGCCGGCAACGCCCGCGCTTCCTTTTTGCGCACGGGATCGCATGAAGAGAAAGTCCTCGCTCCTGACCTACGACGAACTCTGCCGACGCGTGGCCGACGCCGGCGTGGTCGGCATGGGCGGGGGCGGCTTCCCCACTCACCTCAAGTTCCGCCCGCGGCTGGACGCCGTCATCGTCAACGGCGCCGAGTGCGAGCCGCTCCTGGACTGCGACTATTTCACGCTGAAGCGCCACGGCGAGGCCGTGATCCGGGGGGCCCGGGCGGTGGCCTCGGGCTGCGGGGCGGCTGACGTGGTCCTGGCCGTCAAACGGAAGAACGCCGCCCTGGCCGAGGCCCTGGCCCCGCTCGGCGGTTTCCGGGCCGTGCTCCTGGACGACGTCTACCCCTCCGGCGACGAACTGTTCGTCATCCGCGCCGCCCTCGGCCGGACGCTCCCCCAAGGCGTAATCCCCTCTTTTGAAAAGATTTACGTGGGGAACGCCGCCACTCTCAAGGCCGTGGACGACGCGCTGGCGGGGGTCCCGTTCACCCGGCGGCTGGTGACGGTCTGCGGGGCCGTCCGTGAGCCGGGCACCTTCGACGTGCCCCTCGGGACGCGCTTCGGCGACCTGGTGGCGGCCTGCGGGGGTGTCCGCGTCGCCGGGGCCCGGCTGGTGGAGGGCGGCGTGATGATGGGCGCGCTGGCCTCGGACGACGACGTGGTGCGCAAGACGACCTCCGGGGTGGTTGCCCTCCCGCCGGACCACCCCGCCGTCCTGGAGCGCCTGCGCCCCCTCGCCTACTCCGCCCGGGTCGCCGAACACGCCTGCTGCCAGTGCGCCCGCTGCAGCGAACTCTGTTCCCGCCGCTTCCTGGGTCACGACCTCGCCCCGCACCGGCTGATGCGCCTGGTGGGCGCCCGGCGGGACTACCGGGCCCTCCATTCCCCGACCCTCTTCAACTGCTCGGGCTGCGGCCTCTGCTCGCTGATCGCCTGCCCCTTCGACCTCTCCCCGCGCCGGTTGATCCTGGAGGCCCGGCGTGTCGTCCCGCGGCCCCAGGGCGTCGTGCCGCCGGAACCGGCCCCTCCCCCCGAGGCCTCCTGCGTGGCCGTCCCGACGAAAAAAGTGATGGCGAAACTCCAGTTGAACGCCTGGCTGGCGCCGCACCGCTTCGCGGGGGAATTCCCGCTTCCGGCCGCCCTGCGGGTCCCCCTGCAGCAGCACGCCGGCCGGCCCGCCGTCGCCGCGGTGCAGCCCGGCGAGTGCGTGGAGGCCGGCCAGGTGATCGGCCGTCCCGCGGACGGCGGGCCTTCGGCGGCGGTTCACGCCCCCGCCGCGGGCACGGTGGAATCGGTGGGGGATTCGGTCACGATTCGAACAGGGTTCGGGGAAGGCCGGACTGGCGGATGATGGAGAGAAGAGTCCCGACCCGCAACTCCAGGTGATCGGGTACCGGGACGGTAATCGTCCCACCCTGGACGTCCTTTTGCATCACGATATGGCTCCCTCTGCGTCGGACTTCCTGAAATCCCATTGCAGAGAGTATTTTGCATACCTCGGCCCCGGAATGGACCTTCAGCTTACCCAACGGCAACCTCGAGTTGAGTCACATAGATCTCCTCATGAAAGCGTTGGTGAATTTCCGATTCCGAAGCACATTCGAAGAAAAGTTCCACCGCTTCCCGGAGATTGGCCCGGGCCTCTTCGATGGATTCCCCCTGGCTGGCGATGTCCAATTCCGGGCAGAGCGCGACAAAGCCGTCGCCTTCTCTCTCGATAATCGCGGTCAATCGTCTGAGCATATGATCTCTGACCCTCCATCCACAGGGGTTTGATACTGGGTTCGGCGCCTGGTTTCAGCATACCGGAGTCGTCCAGACCTGTCAACGCCATTGCGCCTTGGGAGCGCATGGACTATAAAAAATCATGGAGACATAAAAAATTGCCTACAGCCCCAGGGAGGATTGTCACCGCTTCCCGGAAATTCTGGCCCGGGTCTGAAGGATGGTTGCCTCGGGCTTGCGTTACCCGAGGCTGAACGGTATCCCGACACGCCGGTGCGTCAGACGGTCCCCAGCCGGGCCAGCGCCGCGCTGGCGTCCGCGTCCCCGCGGTCCCGGGCGATCCCGTACCAGCGCCGGGCTTCGGCGAGGTCGACGTCGACCCCCTCGCCGTGCTCGTAAGCGTGGGCCAGCCAGAACGCCCCCGTGGGGCAGCCCTGACCGGCGGCCTGCCGGTAGAAGGGGAGGGCCGCGGCGTAGTCCTGCGCGACGCCGTAGCCGTTCCGGTAACAGTAGCCCGTGTCGCAGAGCCCGCTGTTGTGGCCCTGGGCCGCGGCCTTCCGGTACCACTCCAGCGCCGCGGCGTAGTCGCCCCGGTCGTAGAACCGGCAGCCCATCTCGTACTGGGCCCCGGCCTCGCCGGCCTCGGCACGGCAGAGAATGGGGTCGGAACCGTTCGATTTTGCGTTGATCATCCGTTCTTTTCTCCTAGTGGGGTTCGGGGGACCCGCCGAAGGGCCCGCCTGCCCGTTGGATGCGCCGACCCGCCGCGCGGTGCGGAAAGCTACGGCACAAACCGCTTGATCCCGCCCGGGACCGGGATTACAATAACATGGCTATCGCGGCTTCCGAACCAGCCACTGCAAGGACCTTGTTGAAACACTCCGCACGCGAACCCGGGGACCTCCTCTCGGGGAGGTTTCACCCGTCGAACGATCATCTCGGGAAAAGAGGAGAACCATGAGAAAAACCGCCCTCATCCTGATCGCCGCCTTTCTCGCCTCCAGTGCCAGCTGCCTGAGGGGTCCCCAGGACTACACGTCGAACGAGGGGAAGTACAAGGTCACATTCCCGGCCGGGCTGTCCACGGCGAAGGAAACCCGGGAGAAAGCTCCGCTGCCCAACGGCGACACCATCGAGTTCGTGATGGTGACCGCTGAACGGGACGAGGGGGCGTGCGTGGTGGGGTTCAACGACTTCCCCGCCGCGATCCTGGACCAGGTCGGCTCGAAACGGGAGTTCTTCGACGGCGGACGCCGCGGGGCGCTGGGCAGCATGAACGGCAAGCTGAACAGCGAAAAAGACATCACGGTGAGCGGCAACCCGGGGCGTTCCTTCACGTTCACGGGGTCGAAGTCCGGCAAGACCATCCACGGCCGGGCGGACCTCATCCTCGTGAAAAACCGTCTCTACCAGTTGATGTACATGAACTTCGACCAGGCGGCGATCGACAGCGAGGAGTGCCGGAAGTTCTTCGAGTCCTTCGCCCTCGTCCCTTGACCCGGGGCCCGGCCCGGAAACGGAAGGGCCGGAACCGCGTCGATGCCGGCCGCTCTGCGCGGGGCCGGCCGTCTCACCGGGAGGGTTGAATCGGACCGATCGGTCGGATCCGACCGATCCGTCCGATCCGGCGACGGATGCCGCGAAACCCTTCCGATCTTCAGCCGGTTCGCCCGCGACCGGGTCCGTCTCACGAGGCCGGGAAGCCCGCCCTCGCCCCGTCCCGTCCGCGAAAGCTCAAAAGCTCACCCTCGCCCCGGCGAAGAGGCCGTGGAAGCGGAGCGGCGCGTAGGTCTCGCCGATGTGGATGATCGTCGTCTGCCCGATGGACGGGCGAACCATCACCGCGTCGCCCTCGTCGGTCACGGCTTTCCCCAGGCGGGTGTACCGGTACTCCAGGTCGAGCACGAGCCGGCTCACCAGCGGGAAGGAGAAGCCGACGCACGCCTTCCAGGCGAAATCGGCCCGGGTCCCCCCCGGCGTGGTGAGCGTGTGCGGGACGGCGAGCGAAGGATAGGACAGCACCATGGGCTGCTGCCGGTTCACGGAGAACCCCACCCCGGCCCCCAGGTAGGGACGGAACCGGCCGAGGCGCGCTCCCGGGACCCCTGACAGGTCGAGGTAGGCGCCGGCCAGGAGCGAGTCGGCGTGGACTTTCCCCCGGACCGGCTCCGGGGCCGGCGGGGTGAGGAAATTGCTCTGCCCCGAGAAGGTGAGGGAGGGGTAATCGGTGAACCGCGCGTCGAGCCGCACGAAGGGGAACGGCTTGTAACCGAGACCGACGCCCCAGGCGACCGCGTTGCCGAAATCGCCGGCCGCCCGGTAGCCCACGCCGTAGAGAGGGGTCGGGGGGTTCTGTGCCGGGTGGACGTCGCGGTACTCGGTGGCGTGCGTGAAGAGCCACCCGCCCTCCACCACCCCGTGGAACCCCTGGGACGCGACCGGCGCGCACCCCGCCGCCAGGAGCAGACCGGTCGCCAGGAACCTGCAAATGCTTTTCATTCAGACTCCTTTTCCAAGTTTTGCCTTCTCCTCGTCCGTCAGCCCGCGAATGGAGAAGCGGTAGCCCTCGAACACCGCCAGGGCGTAGAACACGAGGTCGATGGGGCTGAACGTCTCTTTCATCACCAGCAGGACAAAGTTGAAGTCGACGCTGGTGAGCAGGTCGAAGAAGGGGGTGTGCAGTTCCTTTGCCAGGACGGCGCAGACGGTGAGGTAGTTCCCGATCAGGCAGCCGGCGAGGCTGAGCACGGCGCCCATCACGCCGAACTTCGGATCGATCCCTTTCCCGGTCAGGCGAATGGCGAAACCCACGAGAAAGCCCACCCCCACGGCCATCCAGCCGATCTGGTACCCGGTGCCGAAGGTGACGCCGGCCCAGATGGCGGCCCCGACCAGCGCGGCCACGGCCCCGCCGAGAAAGCCCCTGAGAAGGCTCTGCTCGTCGCGCAACCGCCGCAGGTGGAACTCCAGCTTCGCCGGGTCCAGCTCGGGCTCGGCGGGTGTCTGCACGTTCGGTTCGGGTGGATCGGGGGGCTTGATCACTTCCATGCGTGTCTCCTTCTTCTCACAGATGATAGCCGAAGCCCTTCTTTACGGAGGTTGGATGTCCCACCCGCGCGGCGTGCCTCCCGCGTGCACCGGCCGCACGGGTCCCGCCGGACGGTGCGTCCGGTCCGGGGTCACCGGGGTTTGTCCAACGCAGTGTGGCGGGACGCGGCCGGGGGGCGGCCGGCGCGGGGGCGGCAGGGGCCCCCGGCGGGGCGGGTTGGACCGCCGCCGGCGGCTTTTCCGCGGGCGCCTCCCCCGGGGGAGACAGCGGCGCCGTGACGATGAAGACCACGAACATCGCGCCCAGGAGGGCCGCCGCCGCGTGGAAGGGCAGGGCCCCCGGCGACCGCCTTCCCTCCTCCCCCCGCTGCTTCGAGACCCGGTCGATGGCGTAGAGCGTCAGGACGAGGGCGCAGACTCCCAGGAACACCTGGACCAGCCTCACCAGGAGCGGCGTGAAGAGGACGTACGCCTCCGGGTCCGCGTTGCCCCCGAGCCAGCCCGCCACCAGGGCCACCCCATCGGGGATTCCCTCCGCGAAGAATTCGGCGCCCTCGAGGGTGATGTGCTGAAGAACGGCCATAACGGCGAAGGTGAGGCCGTAGTGGGCCAGGTTCGAACTGAAGACGCCGTTCTCCATCCCGGTGGAGACCGCGGCGGCCGTCATGACGATCCCCATCACCGCCACCAGCATGAGGATGTACCCGAGGGTCCAGGCCGCCTCGTCGGTGGCGAGGCCGAACCAGATGGCGGGGGGGGCGTCCTTGAGGCCGAGGCCCCACGCCCCCAGGTACTTGCAGAAAGCGTGGAGCAGCATGGCGCCCGACAGGAGCACGGCGAGGACCCCGGCGGAGAGGAGCGGTTTCCGCATCTCCCACATCTCCGCCCCCGGCTTTCGCAGGTAGAGGTGCACCGCCCCGTGCGGGCAGACCTTCAGGCAGTTCATGCACAGGTTGCAGTTCTGGTTGGTGTCCATGGCCAGCGGGCGCTCCAGCATGGGGCAGGGGCGCCGGTTGTCCCCGGCGATGCAGCGGTGGTCGGTGCACTCGTTGGAGCACACGTCGATGTTGGTGCGCAGCTCCAGGAACGAGGCGCTGGAGTAGACGCCGTTCACACCGCCCAGCGGGCAGAAGTACCGGCACCAGGTGCGCCGCTCGAAGATCAGGCTCATGAGGACGGTCCCGCCGAAGACGGAAACCAGCACGACCCCGGTCATCCACGGGTAGTCCGGGTAGTGCCAGTACTCGTCCGCCCACGTCAGGAAGAGGAAGAGGAACGTCATGGGCCAGATTTCCAGCCGCCGGAAGAACTTCGGGATCGGCAACTTCAGCCCGCCCGCCTTCTGGATCCCCGAGCTGACCAGGGCGAAAGGGCAGATGCTGCACCAGATGCGCCCGAGGAAGAGGAAGGAGAGGGGGAGGGCCGCCCACCAGATGGGCCAGGTGAGCGTCAGGGCGAAGTTGTCCTCGGACTGGGGCCCGACGAAACAGTACACGGCGATGAGGCCCAGGACGAACAGAGCGGGGATTTGCAGGATCAGCGGGTAGAAAGAACTCTTGAGGAAGGCTTTGAGCCACGGCAGGCGAAAGAGGTCCACCTTTCCCTGCTTGATGCCGGGCGGCAGGTGGATGAGGATGTGCTCGGCGTCGATCCGCCCCTCGGGGGCGAGGGTGAAGGCCCGGCGGATCACCGTGTCCAACTCGCCCACGTTCCCCGGCCAATCGTAGCTGACGAGGCGCTCCATGGCCGCCGGGGAGATCTGCGGGTTCGGGACCCCCGCGGCTTCGGCGTGCTTGGTCCCCAGGGTGCCCACGATCTCCGGGATGTCCTTCCGGCGGTTTCGCAGCGGGGGGATGGAGATCACCCCGCCGGTGAAGAGGTTCTTCAGGCCGGGGGCGGCGGTGTGGGAGACCTCGTCCGGCTTCAGGCGCCGGGTCACGAAGACCCGCGCCGAAAGCGGCACCTCGGAACTGCCCCCGATGCGGCGGAATTTCCCGGTCCTCAGCGCCTGCAGCAGTTGTTCGCGGGCCACGGGCCCGAGGGCCTGGGGTTCCTCGATCACCACGGACCCCTCGGCGCAGAGTTCCAGGGCGCCCCACTGGGCGGACCCCTCGGGGCCCTCCTCCTGGCCGAAGATCTCCGTCGCGGCCGTGACGCCCCCGCGGGGGCAGTCCACCACGATGACCGGGCCCTCCGCGCGGCGGCTCTTCCGGATGGCGAGGGCGCAGGCGAGGCTCTTGCCCGACCCCTCCTCCCCTTCCACGAAGACCGGACCGTCGCAGGCGGCCGCGGCGGCTATCACCTGCTCGAGTTCCCTCGCGGCCGAGGTGGACCCCGCCGCCCGGTCCTTCTCGAACTCCCGGTACCCCTGGAGTCGCCGGCTGAGGGAGAGATGGGCCCTCCTCGCCTCTTCGATCCGCGTGGTGGAGGAGCGCAGGCGGTCGCAGAGCATTTTCACGATGCGCCGGTAAACGGACGCCTCCGACACCAGGTGGAGGAAATCCCCCCGTGTGATCCGCACCAGCGTGGCCGCTTCCGTGGTCCTCACCGTCGCGGAACGGGGCTCGCCCGACAGGAGGGCCATCTCCCCGAAGCACTCGCCGGGCCCCAGGACGGAGATGCACACCGGCGGCACGGGGGGAGCGGCGGGACGAAGAACTTCCACGGCCCCCGACTCCACCACGTAGAGGTCCGCGGCCTCGTCCCCCGCGTTGAACACGGTTTCCCTCGCGGGCCGGCTTTCCAGCACGGAGCGGCGGGCCAACCCCTCCAGGACCTCGTCGGGAAGCTCCTGGAAGATCGCCACCCGCCGAAGCGCCTGGAAGACCTCGGGGTTCGGGGGCGGGATGAACTCCGCGTGGGGGCAGAGGGTCGAGCGGGGGTTGGGGACCGGGCAGAGGAGCACGTTCCCGGGCCCGCGGAGAACGCGGGGCGTCGGCGCCGACGCGGTATCCCCGGTCTCCCCGGCGCCGGCAGGTTGGGGGACCCCGGAGCAGCGGACCCCCGACTCCCGGGCCAGAAGGGCCGAGGGGGAGGCGACGAGGGGGTGGGCGCCGTCCAGCGGGATGCGCTCCACCGGCCCGGGGGAGATGACAAGGAGCGTCCCGGTCCCGGCGACCCGGAGGAGCGGTTCGGTATCCCCGGGCGGCCCGGTCCCGGCCCCCTCTTCCATCAGCTTCACCACGTTCAGGGTGATCTCGCAGGCCACGAAATACTTCCGGGGCAGGATCCAGGCTTCGTCGTCCAGGCTCATCACGTGGTATTCGCCGAAGGAGGGGTCCAGGTGAAGCTCGCCCGTTCCCCTGCACCGGGTCAGGGGAAGGCGGATCGGAAGGTCGGTGGCGTCCTGCGTTTTTTTCGGGGGCCACTGGAGGGTCTCGGTTTCGACGGCGTCGCGCGAGTAGTGGATGGCGCCGGGAATGACCAGCACGTCCGGGTTACCGAGCCGGATGACGGGGACTTGCAGGGCGCCGTGCGTGCGCACGGCGAAGACGGTTTTCGCCGCCGGGCCGGGGGGCGCCGGGGGGGAGGGCGCCGGGGGCGCTGCCGGCGGGAGACCCTCGGAAAGTTCTTTGTCCTTCATCGTTCCACTGCCTTTCGGGGGACCGGCCCGCCGGTCACGACCGCCCCGGCCGGGCCGGCCGCGTTATCGAACCACGAAACAGGAGTCCCCGATGATGATCCGGTCACCCGCGTGCACCTCGGTAGGTTCACTGACCCGGATCCCGTTGAGCGTGGTGCCGTTGGTGCTGTTCAGGTCCGTCAGCACCAACCGCCCGGCCAGGATATTCAGAATGGCGTGGTGGTGTGAGGCTTTCTTGTCCGGAAGCGTGATCTCGTTGTCCGGAGCCCGCCCGATGCGTACCCGGGACTTCAGCGAGAAGCTGGACCCGGCAACGGGACCCTTCTCGGCCACCAGCGTCTCCGGGGGAGACTGATCCGCCATGATGGTCTTGTCGCCGCTCTCCTCGTCGTGGAGCGTCGGGATCTCCGGCGCCCGCGGAGGGGGAGGCGGGAACGGGGGAGGCGGCGCCGGGAAACCGGCCGCGGCGGGTCGCGCCGGCGGGGCCTGCGGAGCCGGCGGGGCCGCGGGCCGGGGCAACGGGGGAGACGCCGGGGCGTCGATCGTGGGCAGGATCCGGGTCTTGGGAAGCGGACGTGCCGGTTCCTGCGGGGGCGGCCCCCAGGCCGGAGGCGGGAACGCCGCCGGGCTCCCGGGGGCGCCGGGGGTCCGCCCCGGCCCGTAAGGAGACGGCGGTTCGGGATACGGTGGATAGGGCGCCGGCGGCGGGGCGGGGCGGGGTGCCGGCGGGGCGGGGGCGTAGCCGCCCGGCGGCGGGTAGGGGGCCGGCCCGGGGTACGCCGGGCCCGGGGCGCCGCGGGGGGCGGCCGGGGGACCGGGCGCGGGACCGGGCATGGGGCCGTAGGGGCCGGCATCCCCCGGGTACCCCGGCGGGGAAATCGCGCCATAGGGTTGATCCGCGAACGGGGGGCCGGGCATCGGGGCAGGTTCCAGCCAGGAGTCGCCTGCCGGACGATGCCCGGCAGTCTGCTTTCCGCCGCCCTTCTCGGGCACTCTCGGTTTCTGGGAGATCATCCGGATCACCAGCGCCGTGATGACGGCCACGAACGCCAGGGCCCCGATGATGGCGCAGATCCACAGCACCCACGTCACGGTCCCGGCCTGGGGCTGGGCGGGCGGGGCCCCGGCCGTCTGCCGGGCAGCCGCCCACCCCGTGGCGCCAAGGCACAGGGTGGAAAACACGGGGAAGCGGAACGCACCGCGTCCGTCCGATCTCGCCGTAGGGGTCGCGTTCGCTCGCATCATCATTGCTTCCTTCGATTTCGGAGAGCCTCGGCCATTGCGGGGATCATACTTCCTTTTCCCGGTCCATTTCAAGGGGAAAGTGGGCGCCCGGACCCGGGCTTCGGCAGTTTGGAGCGTGACAAATCGTTTTACCCCTCCCTGGGTTTCTGGTAATATCGGTGTTTCATTCCGCCCGGGAGGCATTCGCATGAACATATCCGTATTCGGGACCGGTTACGTGGGGCTGGTGACGGGCACCTGCTTCGCGGAGACGGGCAACCACGTCATTTGCGTCGATATCGACAAGGAGAAGGTGGACGGCCTCAACCGGGGCGTGTGCCCCATCTACGAACCCGGCCTGGAGCCCATGATCGCCCGCAACGTGGCGGCCGGCCGCCTGGCGTTCACCTGCGACGCCGCGGACGCCGTGGCGAAGTCCACCATCCTCTTCATCGCCGTGGGGACCCCGCCCAACGAGGACGGCTCGGCGGACCTCTCCCACGTCCTGGCGGTGGCTGAAACCATCGGCAAGCTCATGGACGGCTACCGGGTCATCATCAACAAGAGCACCGTCCCCGTGGGCACCGCCGACAGGGTCCGGGAGGTCCTGGCGCGGCACACGAAGGCCGAGTTCGACGTGGTCTCCAACCCCGAGTTTCTCAAGGAGGGGACCGCGGTGGACGACTGCATGATGCCCGAACGCATCGTCATCGGCACGGACAACGTCCGGACGGCCGAGCTGATGAAGGCGCTCTACGGCCCCTACGTCCGCACCGGCAACCCCATCGTCATCATGGACATCCGCTCGGCGGAAACCACCAAGTACGCCGCCAACGCCATGCTGGCTACCCGCATCAGCTTCATGAACGAGTTCGCCCGCTTCTGCGAGAAGGTGGGCGCCGACATCGACGCCGTCCGGGCGGGGATCGGCTCCGACTCCCGCATCGGCAAGCGCTTCCTCTTCGCCGGCGCCGGCTACGGCGGCTCCTGCTTCCCCAAGGACGTGAAGGCCATCATCAAGACCGCCCGGGAGCACGGCTGCCGGATGGAGGTCCTCGACGCCGTGGAGAGCGTCAACGAGGCCCAGAAGCACGTGGTGGCCGACAAGGTCCTGGCTCACTTCGGCGGCGACCTGGCGGGACGCCGCATCGCCGTTTGGGGCCTCTCCTTCAAGCCCAAGACCGACGACATGCGGGAAGCCCCCGCCCTGGTCATCATCGACCGGCTCCTGGCCGCGGGCGCCACGGTGTCCGCCCACGACCCGGTGGCCGTGCCCAACGCCCGGGGGATCCTGGGGGACCGCATCCACTTCGCGAAGAACAACTTCGAGGCGCTGGAGGGCGCCGACGCCCTGGTGCTGGTCACCGAGTGGAACGAGTACCGCTTCCCCGACTTCGGGGAGATGAAGCGGACGATGAAGTCCCCCGTGGTGTTCGACGGCCGCAACATTTACAACCCGAAGGAGATGAAGGACCTGGGGTTCACCTATTACCCCATCGGCCGCGCCGCCGAGCTTCCGGTCTGAGGCCCTTCACCCGCTTGTGGAGTGCGGCGCGGAGGCTGCCGGAGCGCCGCTTTGTCCGAGCCGCGCAGGCCGCCGGAGCGGCGCGGCCCCGACGCAACCCACGCGCCTCCCGGAAGAGCAACCGCAAGGGCGCAAAGGCACAAGGGAACTGACGCCGGCCTTTCCCCGGGCATGTGAGTGCTTTGATGACCTTGAAGCGCAGGGACGAAGGGACCAAAAGGACCAAAGAGACCAAAGGGACGGGCTGAACCGACAGGGCAGACTGCAACGACAGGGCGATGCGGCGGATTCTGCGTCTTTCGTGTCTTTCGTGGTTCCTTTTTCCGGATTATCCGGTTCATCCGTGGTTCTGAACGGGTTTCGGCCAACGGGTCATCCGGGGGGAACGCCCTCCCCGTCACAGGCCCGAGCCGCCGAAGGGGAGGCGCTTGCGCAGGAAGTGGGTCCGGCGGTTGGGCGGGAGCGCCAGCAGGGCCCGGATCCGCTCCGTGAGCACCCGCTCACTCTCCTTTTCCAGAGCCGCCAGGGATTCCTTTCGCGAGGGTTTCTTTTTCGAGGGCTTCTTTTTCACGCAGCGTCCTCTCCAGGATCTCGGTGACGGCCAGGTCCTTCGGCCGGCCGAGGGCCTTCTTGCTCCGGATGACGGCTTCCAGGGGGGCCACGCGCAGGGGGAAGCCGCCGAAGTCGACGACGACGGCCACGGCGCGGAGGCCCTCGAAGGAAGGGATACCGTGCAGGACCGACATGAAGTCGAGCTGGATCCCCTCGTCGTCGTTCACCACGCGGTAGAGCGAGGAGGCTGGGTAGTATGGCCGCAGCACCCGACCGCCCAGGCGGTCGGCCAGCGCCTTCAGTTTTTTCAGGTTCGCCGGTGTCTTCCGGAACATGAAATCGATATCGAGGGTAGTGACGGGCGCCCCCATCAGGGCGGCCGCGGCGTTGCCCACCATCACCGCCTCCAGGCGGGCCTCGTGAAAGACCCGGGCGATGCGTCTGAGGAGCGGTTCGGCGTTCATGGGTTCATTATACCAACCCCGAACCCCACGAAACACACGAAAGGGGATTATTTTCTGGGCATGATGGCGGATTTGGATGTACAATAAATTGTACAAGAAAGAGGTGCATGATGAAAACCATTCAGATCTCGAAAGCCCGGGCGGAAATCTTTTCCCTGGTTGACGAGGCGGCGGAGGAGCACGAACCGGTCCTCATCGTGGGGAAGCGGAACAATGCTGTGCTCGTGTCCGAGGGGGACTGGCGAGCCCAGCAGGAGACCCTCTATCTCCTTTCCGTCCCCGGACTGCGCGAAGCCATCAACGAGGCGTCCGCCACACCGCTGGAGGCCTGCCTGGATGAAGACCGACTCCTCTGGTGAAGCCGGATGTCGCCCAAACCCTGGATGCTGAAATTCAGCCCCCGAGCCGGAAAGGACGCCGAGAAACTGGCCCGGGCCGGCCTGAAGAAGCAAGCAATGAAACTGCTGGACATCCTGCGGGTCAACCCGTGGCAGACTCCCCCGAAATACGAGAAGTTGGTCGGTGACTTGTCCGGGAAATACTCCCGGCGGATCAATATCCGGCACCGACTGGTTTACGAGGTCCTGGAACGGGAGCAGATCGATGGTCTGCCCGAATCCTTCGCTGGCATCGTGAAGGTGCTGAGCATGTGGACGCACTATGAATGACCCTATCTCGAACGGAGAGCGAAGCCGTTTGACCGTTTCCCTCCATCGGCCGCCGGCGGTCCTCGGCCTGTTCTGGTGCCTTCTGGCCCCGGTCGCGGCGGACGGTTACGTGGTGGGGGAGTGGCGACTGGCGGAGCGTCCCAGCATGAGCACCCAGCGTGCGGTGGTCGTCCACCGGGACGGGGCGGAGACGCTCCTGTTGGAGTCCCCTTTCCGGGGGAAGGGCGACCGGTTCGGTTGGCTGGTCCCCGTCCCCGCCGAGCCCTCGGCCATCCTGCCGGTCGACGGGAAACTCTTCGACCTTCTCTTCCACCGCTTCCAGCCGGCCGTCCGACACGGCGACGGCAGAGGGGGCTGGTTTTTTATCAAGGGGGAAATCGTCTTCGCCGCCCTGATGGCCCCGATCCTGTTTTTCCTGTATCGCGAACGCATCTCCCGCTTGCAGATGCTGAGGGTCCTCCTTTACGCTCTACCGTTTTCTCTCCTGGTCATGATCGTGTTCCTTCCCGCTCCCCTGGAAAGCTCCCACTCGGGTGCGTCGGGTGGGGGAGCCCTGGCCGAACCGGAGCTCAAACGCCTGAAAGTCGGGGTCTATGACACGGCCATTCTCCGACCGAGGAATGCGTCCCAACTCCAGGCGTGGCTCTCCCGCAACGGCTATTCCCCCCTGACGCCCGACGGGGAGCGGGTGACGGAGGCCGTCATCCGCGACGGGTGGCTGTTTGTCGCCTCCAGGCTCCAGCGGGAGACCCCCGGCGCGGGGGGGGACCTTCAGCCCCACCCCCTGGAGATCCGCTTCCCCTCGCGGAAGCCGGTCTACCCCCTGCGGCTCACGGCGCTGGCCAGCACGGGGCTGGACCTCGACCTCCTGGTGGTGGCCGACGGGGAAGCCTCGGCGCAGGGGCTGGAAACGCTCTACGTCAGTCGTTTCGCCCTGGAGAACGCCACGGAGAGGGTCCTCCGGGGGCTGTCCTTCTCCGAGCGCATCGGGAACCCGATCCTGGTTTTACGGGGCTGGGACGGCTGTTGCGTCACCCGGATGCAGGGTTCCCTGAACTTCGCCCAGTTGAGCCGGGACCTTTCGGTGGACGTGAGTGACGCCCCTTCAGGTTACCGAAGGACGATCTACACTGAGCCGGAGGCCCTCCGCCTCGCCGTGGGCTACCCGTTGACGGGCTTCCTCCTGACGGCCCTGGCGCTGACGATCCTGGGCTGGGACGACTGGCTGAACGGCCGGCGGCAGCGGGCCTACCTCGTCGCCTTCCTCGCGGCGGCCGGCCTGGCCGCGGCCGGCGGGGCGGCCTGGTACCGGTGGACGGTGAAGATCCCTGCGGACCGGGTGGTAAAGAGCCGGTCACTGAATCGCGGGTCGGGCATCGCCATGCTGCGGAACCTGGCGTCGGCCGAGAAGGCCTACCGGGAAACAGCGGAAGCAGGAAACGGCGCTTACGGAACGCTTCGGGACCTGGCCCGGGCGAATTTTCTGGACCAACGATTCCTGGACCCGGTACCCGAGGCCGATGGTTTCACCTACCAGATCACCCTTTCCTCAGGGGGCTACACGATCCGGGCCTTCGCGCCGGACGCAGGCCCGGAATGGGAATTTTTTATCACGGAGCAGGAGGTGGTCCGGCTGCCGGACGGCACAGAACCCTGAATCCCGGCTCGCTTCCGGCGGGCCGCACGTTGGCCTTCGTGGATGACGCGTCAGGGTTCGACTGGCCCGGGTGGAACGGCCCCCTCTTCGGCGTCAGCTACGCCGTCCTGGCGGGAAAGCGCGGGGGGAAGTGGTATCTCCTTACCTTCCGGAAGACGTGGATCTCCTGAACGGAACTCTGAACACCATTCCGGATGAATTCGCAGGCAGCTGCGCCGCCTCCGGGGCGCGGAACACCCAAAACCGTCCCCTCCCGGCGGGAGCGCCGCCTCTGGCGGGGCACCCGCCGGCTGATTTCCTGTATCTCTTCGGGATACGTCACCCTCGCATTGACGCAAGGCTCGTGAATCGTTCTCTCCCACGGTGGTATCAGAATCCTTCTTCGCCTGGCACTTTCAACATCCCAGCCTCGTGAAGAACCCCCAGAGGCCTTCACAGTTTCTTTGCGAGGCTTGGCGGCTTGGCGACGTTGCGAGAGGCCGGGACGGCTCGAATCGGAAGTTCCCGGGGAGGTTGACGGTCCATCAAGGCCCCGGCCGGCCAGAGAATGGCCGGGGGTGAGCTTCATCTTGCATCATCCCACTTGCGTCGGGCGAAAATAATACTCACCATCTGGGTCCGCGCGGGGACCGCGCGTACGAACGTCAGAGCTGCAGGACCTTGGCGCCGCGGATCCGGCGCTGCTTGATCTCGAGGAGGGCCCTGTTGGCATCCTCCAGGGGAAAGGCCTGCACCTCGGTCCGGATGGGGATGGCGGCGGCCAGGGCCAGGAAGTCCTCGGCGTCGGCGCGGGTGACGTTCGCCACGCTCTTCACCGACTTCTCCAGCCAGAGGTGGCTCGCGTAGTCCAGGCTCAGCAGGGCGCCCAGGTCGGCCGCCTCCTTGCGGATGGCGTTGATCACGAGCCGTCCACCGCGCTCCAGGTGCCGGAGGGCCTCCACCACCGGCGTCCACGCCGGGGTGGTGTCGATGGCGGCGTGGAGTTTCGACGGTGGGTCGTCCGCGATGTCCCCCGCCCAGCCGGCGCCCAGGGCGAGGGCGAAGGCCCGCTCGGCCTCCGACCGGGCGAAGACGTAAACCGGGGAATTCGGGTATTGGTGCCGGGCGGCCTGGATCACCAGGTGGGCCGAGGCGCCGAAGCCGACGAGCCCCAGCACCTGCCCGTCGCACAGCTTGGCGAGGCGCAGGGAGCGGTAGCCCACGGCCCCGGCGCACAGGAGCGGGGCGGCCTCGAGGTCGGTAAAGCCGTCGGGCAGGCGCACGGCGTACGCCTCGGGGACCGTCATGTACTCGGCGTAGCCGCCGTCCGCGTCTCGGCCGGTGGCGCGGAAGCCCGCGCAGAGGTTCTCCCGGCCCTCCCGGCAGAAGTCGCAGTCCCCGCAGGCCGAGTGGATCCACGCCACGCCCCCCCGGTCGCCGGCCTTGAACCTCGCCGCCCCGGGGCCGAGGGCCTCCACCACCCCCGCCACCTGGTGGCCGGGGGTGACGGGCAGGCGGGGCGGGGGCGTGCGCCCCTCGATCTCGTCCAGCTCGGTGTGGCACACGCCGCAGGCGCCCACGCGCAGGAGAACCTCCCCCGGCCCCGGCACGGGGCGAGGGACCTCGTCGAGGGACAGGGGCTCGGCGCAGGTCCCCAGGTCGACGACCCGGTGCATTCGCATGGCTCTCATCTCGTCCCTCCTCTCCCGGTTTCTCACCCTCATCGGAATCGGTATCGCAATCGGAATCGGTATCGCCGTCGCAATCGGTATCGTTCCCGCAAGCCGGTGGCGATTGTAAAAGCAACGCCATTCATCACCCGGGCCGGGGTGCTCGCCGCACAAATCAGCGGAAAGGACCCAAGGGGCCAAAACGACCCAAGGGACAAAGGACGAAAGGGTTGCCCGGAATTTCGCGTGAACGGGGCCCCTTTTCTCCCCTCCCAATCCCCTTTCCCCTCTCCCGATCCCCGGAACCCAGGGCACGCTGCCGCTCTTTTCTCGTTCCGCGGGTGTTCTCCGCGCTCCTCCGCGCTCTCCGCGGTTTCACTCTTCCGGCGCGGGGCTGCCGGTCACGCACCGGTGACCGTTCTCCGGCGATTCCGGCTGCGCCTTCTGCGCTTTTTGCGCTTCCTTCTTCCGCAACCGTTCCCGGCGGCGTCGGAGGTCGAGGACGATTTCCGTGACGCCCGGGACGCGCAGGAGGACCGCCTCGAATTCGTCGCAGTGCCGCAGGGCCAGGGCAAAGTCCCGCAGGATGTGTTCCTCGTACTTGAGGACCTCGGCGAAGCTCTCGGGGACGTCCCGGGGGCGCGCCGTCCCCAGGTGGAGGTAGAGCCGCCAGGCCTCCTCCCGCCGCCCGACCCGCTTGAGCAGCCTCGCCAGCACGCGCCCCGCGGGGAGGTGCCGCCGACCCGCCTCCAGGAGGGCGTCTGACTGGAGGGCGAAGATCTCCTCGAACTCCGCCAGCCGGCCCCGGGCGTCCAGGGTGCCCAGCAGGCAGGCCCAGTCCGCGGGGTCGCGGGCGGGCTCCGCCTCGGGGACGAGGGTGTTGAGCCGGGCGAAGAGCGCCGCCATCCCCAGCATGTCCAGGAGGTTGTGGCGGAAAACCTCCTCGAGGGGCCCCCGGTCGCGGTCGCGGAGGTAGCGGAAGTAGAGGTCCGGGATCAACTCGCCCGGGATGTCCCCCCGGCGGTGGACACCCAACGCGTGGCGCTCCACCGAGCGCTGGTCGCAGGCGCCGATGTCGCCCTTCCACCGCCGGCGGGCGGGGTGGAGGAGGTCCGCCACGGGCAGGTCCGGGGAGACGGGGGGGAAACCGTTGAGGATGAAGCGGGTGTTGAGGAGGGGCAGGTCGTAGGACTTCCCGTTGAAGCACGCCAGGAGGCCCGCCCGCCCCAGGGCCTCCGCCAGCGGCGCCAGGAAGGCGGGCTCGGCGGAGGGGTCCGGGAGGAAGTACTGCTCCACCACCAGGTCGCCGCGGGCCGGGTCGAGTCGGGCCGTCCCCGCCAGGAAGGCCAGGGTGCCGGTGCCGCCCGCCAGGCCCGTGGTCTCGGTGTCCAGGAATAGGATCTCGGGCGGGGACGCGTCCGGCGGCGGCACCGGGAGGCTGGCCAGGCGGTAGAGGTTTGGGCGGGGGGGCCAGAGCCCGGCGAGGGGCGTGTGGCCGTGGACCGTGTCGAGGGGGAAGCGCGCGGTGCGTAGTTCGACGGTGAAGGCGGGCGTTTCGGGCGGCCGGACGGGTTTCGCCTCCCCGGCGGCGCCCTGCCGGTCCCGCGTCATCCGCTTCAGCCGGTCCCGGATCGACTCCATCGCTCACTCCCGGCCCCGAAATCAAACCACGAATCCCACCAACCACAGGAACGAGGCTCCTCGTCCATTTCATCACGGCCGCGCCGGGCCGTCAACACCCGTGTGCATCCCGCAACCTTCCCTGGCACCCCAAGCGTCGGCGAGGGGCAGGCCTGCACCCTGGCACCGGCCTCCTCCCCACGCGCCACGAGGGAAGTCCCCCTCGACACGCGCAACCAGAGTCACGCGCGTACGCAAGCGGAACGCCTTTCCAGTGTCTTCCCGCTCCCTTACGGTCGCGGCTCCGTTCCGGCGATTGCGACAGGCGGCCGGGTCGTCGGTTGACAGTCTGCCCGGCGGGCTATAAGATAGGATCGTATCATTCGGGTTACACGGCAGCAGATGCCGGCGGTAGAGGGGCGTCCGCGGGCTGTCGGCCAGGTGAGATCGAAACGCGGGACAGGAGGGCCCCTTGCGAAAATACCACCACATCGGGATACCCACGCAGACCCCGCAGGAAGGGGAGACGCACCTGGAGCGCTACGGGGTCTTCTGCACCGACCACGAGCGGAACCCGTTCGGGATCCAGTGGATGCGCTACGAGCCGCACTGCGGTCTCCCGGAACTGGTCAAAACGGTCCCCCACCTGGCCTTCGAGGTGGACGACCTGGAGGCCGCCCTCGCCGGGCAGGAGGTGATCATCGCCCCCAACAGCCCCTCGGAGGGCGTGACGGTGGCCTTCATCGTCTGCGACGGCGCCCCGGTGGAGTTCCTGCAGATCCGGAAGTGAGGGCTTGAGGGGAGAGACCCGGGCGATGTCTGAATTCGGCCCGGGAAACCGGGAGGGAGAGATGAGAGAAAGGCGGGAAACCCCGGAAGACTGGTTCGTAGCGCCCGAAGAATCGGACCGATCGGTCGGATCCGACCGATCCGACCGATCTGATTCAGTGCCTTTGCCCGACAGACCTGTCAGAAGCGGCAAACCTCACCCGTCAGGCAAGCAGGAGCGGGTCCGGCCAAGTGGCGGCTACCGTGAACTGCGCTCTTTCCAGACGGCTACCGTTATCTACGATGCTACCGTGGCTTTCTGCGAGCGCTTTCTCGACAAGCGGTCGCGCACCGTGGACCAGATGGTCCAGGCGGCACGCAGCGGGCGCCAGAACATCGCCGAGGGGAGCCGGGCCTCCGCGACCTCTTCCCAGACCGAGTTGCGCCTCGTCAACGTCGCCCGGGCCAGCCTCGACGAGCTTCTGCTCGATTACGAAGACTTCCTGCGCCAACGCGGTTTGCCCCAGTGGGCCAAGGATGCGCCCGGTGCCCGGCAAGTGAGAGAGGTCGGGAAACAGCATCGGACCGATCGGTCGGATCCGACCGATCCGACCGATCGCTTCGGCCCCTACACGCGCTGGCTCGCCCATGAGGACCCGGCGGTGGTGGCCAATGCCGTCATCTGCCTGATCCACCAGGCCAATTACCTGCTCGACCACCAGATCGCCGGACTGGAGCGGGGTTTCATCGAGGAGGGCGGATACAGCGAACGCCTGGCGGCGGCGAGAATCGCCTATCGGAAAGGCGAAAGCACACACGATCGGACCGATCGGTCGGATCCGACCGATCCGACCGATTCTGCCAGCTCTTCGCCGCCATCCTGTCCGCTCTGCGGCAAGGAAATGGTCCTGCGAACCGCCCGCCAGGGCCCGCGCGCGGGGTCACGGTTCTGGGGCTGCCGGGCGTATCCCGAGTGCCGGGGGACGAGGAAAGCGGACGGCTGAGGTCGATCGGTGGATTAACGAGTTGACAGATCATGTCTATCACGAGGAGTGCTTATGTCTGAATGCCATCTGCTCGACGATGCCGGGAGGAAAGGTGCCGACCCCAAGGCCCTTGCGGTGCGGGCCACGGGAGAGCCCGGGGCGCTCGTTCTGTTGCTGGAGGGCCTCGATTCCCGCGAGCCGCGGGTAAAGTACGGTTGCGCCAAAGTGCTCCACGCCGTCAGCCAGACGAACCCGGCGGTCCTCTACCCGGCCTTCGACCGATTCGCCGCGCTGCTGTCGGGCCGTAACAAGATCCTGCGGTGGGAGGCCATTCGCATCCTGGGCAACCTGGCGGGCGCCGACACGGAGAACCGTTTCGAGGGCCTGCTCGAGGCTTACCTGGCCCCGATTCCCGGCCCGGAACTCATCACCGCCGCCAACACGATCCAGGGCGCCGCCGCCGTGGCAAAGGCGAAGCCGCACCTCGCGGGGCGGATCGCCCGGGAGTTCCTGAAGGTCGAGGGTGCCGCCTACAAGACACCCGAGTGCAGGAACGTGGCCCTGGGCCAGGTCATCGATGCCTTCGACGAAATCCTTGTTGCCGTCGAGAGCCGGGAAACCGTTATCGACTTCGTAAAACGGCAACTGGACAATCCCCGGGTTTCCACTCGGAAAAAAGCCCGGGCGTTCCTGGCCCGTCACCCGGAGGTACGACCGTGAACAAGGCGGAGATCGAGCCCTTCGTCTCCCTCGAACCGAGCGAGGCCATGCACGCCGCGATCCGGGAAGCGGTCCGCAAGACACGGAAAACGAAGCGGGACGGGAGGGCGAACCAATGACTACGATTACGATGCACTTCGGTTCATCGGGAAGACGGGGGTTGCTGGCCGCCTGTTTCCTGGCGGGGATCACCCTCGGCGGTTTGGTCTTCGCGGGGGAGGGCTCAGGCCGAGCGCCGTCGGTGCGCTTGCACTACCTGGGCCACGCGTCCTTTGTCTTCGCCTTCGACAACGGCGTGACGCTCCTCGTCGACTACGGGGTGTCCAACGCCTATGGCCTCACCAGCCCCATCCATGATCTCGGGGACCTGAAGCCGGACCTGGTGGCCTACACCCACCACGACCCCGACCACGACCGCCAGCAGGCCTTCCCGGGCGCCACCGTCATCGACGGGAAAGATTTTGCGCTGAGGGGGATCCGCCTCCAGGCGATCCCCGTGAGCGAGCGCGCCCGGGACGACAACACCGGCTACCTGATCCGTTACAAGGGGTTGACGCTGTTCCTCTCCGGCGATCTCCAGGGCGACCTGACGGCGCCGGACGCACCGGCCCGCTGGACGGCCCTGAAAAAACGCCTCCCGTCCCGGCTGGACCTCCTGCTGGTCCCCGTGGGCTGGGTCCGACCGGTGCCCGGCGAGGCGGCGGGGCTCGTAGAGGTCCTCCGGCCGCGGGCCGTCATCCCCACGCACTACTGGTCGGCCGCGGAGAAGGCCGACTTCCTGGACCGGTTCCGCTCCCGCCCGGGCTATGTCGTCGAGGACACCGGCAGCCCGTCCTGGGGGGTCGATAGTTCCGGCCCGCCCGGCGTCACCCGCGTCGTCAGCCTGACCCCGGCTCCGTGGACGAATTGAATGACGAAGAACACGGTCTTCTCCGCAATTCGTACCATCTCCCGCCGGGCGATGGTTCAGACAAAGGCGTTACAGACACTCTCCCGTTCGGTTTTCGACTTATTGCGGCTTTATCAACACTAATCTACGCCGTGGCCCGTGATCCCACGGCAAGGAGGCGGAATGATCCTGTGCTTGCTGCTGCTGGCGGCGGGGGTGTCGCCCGTGGTCCCGTTGGGGCCGTCCATCCTGGTGAACGGCTTCGTGGGGGTGGACGAATGGCGGGGGGCCCTCGGCCTGCCGCTCGACCCGGAGGTGGAATTGAAGGCTCGAGAGGACTCCCGCTATCTCTACCTGGCGGTCGTCTTCAAGGGCGCCCGTCACACGGGGCTCGACCTCTACCTGACGACCCGCGACGGGCGTGCAATGCTCCACGTCTCGTCGGCCCTGGGGGAGCGGGCGATGGAGGACAACCACCCTTCGAAAGCCGGGCCGATCGAGGACACTCACCCCGCCGCAATCAAGGACACTCACGCATTGACTCACGCGTTGGAACTGGTGTGGGGGCGGAATTGCTGGTGGACCGCCAACCCGGTTTGTGTGACCTGGGAGGACGGAAAACAGGCGGTCGTCGCGCCCGAGGCGTTCGAGTTCCAGTTGGACCGGGCCCGGCTCGGGCGGGAAGTCGCGCTCCTGATCCACCTCAAGCGACCCGACAAGACGCTTCCGGCGGGCGCTTCACCCGATGTCCCGGACCACTGGCTGCGCCTGAAGCTGGAGAAGTGACCCCGGGGAGGCGGCCGCCGCCCCGACGGGGTGGACCTGCGGCTGAGCCTTCGGTTGGAGGGTGGATGTGAGTAGGGTGACCGTGGTCCCGATGGAACCGGGTCGACTGTCGGCGTGCGCGACGGTTCTGGCGGAAGCTTTCCTCGGGGACCCCCTCGAGGTTTACGCCCTCCCGGACCCCGAGGCCCGGCGCCGGGTGGCCCCGGCACAATTCGCGGCGGCGCTTCGCCTTGGGCTCCTCTGCGGCGGGGCCTTCACCACCGGGGGGGAGCCGCGCGGGGCCGCCGTCTGGCTGGGGCCCGGCGAAACGGAGATCGACCCGGGACGGGCCCGCGCCTCGGGCCTGGCCGGGTTGCCGACCCTGCTGGGCCCGGCGGCCTCGGAGCGGCTCGGCCGGTTTTGGGAGCATTTTCACGAAGTTCGACGCTCCCTGGCCGGGGAGCGGTACCGCTACCTCTTCGTGATCGGGGTTTCGCCGGCGTGGCAGGGGTGCGGCGTCGGCTCGGCCCTCGTCAGGAGCGGGCTGGAGCAGGCGGACAAGGAGTGGGTGTCCTGTTTCGTGGAGACCGCCCAGCCGGCCAACCGGCCCTTTTACGAACGGCACGGGTTCCGGCTCGTCTGGGAGGGGCGTGACACCCCGTCCGGGCTTCGGTTGCTTTCCTTTCTCCGTCCCGCCGGAGGATAGGGGGCCGGCTTCGCCTTGCGGCAAGGCTGACTCCCCGCCTTGGCCGCCAAACAGGCATTTCCCCCGAATCGCACCATTGACGCGAATTCGGAATGCATTGGCCTTAAAGAATTTATGATGGTCCGAGTCGCGTGGTTCGGGGGCCGTAACAGATTTGTCGTAAGACTGTCAAGGCCTGATTACCGGAAGGCTTTCTCCAGTATCTGCCGCTGCTCCCGGTCGTGGATGTCGTGAAAGCCGGTGGCGGGGGCGCCACTCTCCCGGCGCGCGACGACCTCGATCCCGGCAAAAGCGGGGGCAAGCCCCGGGAGCTTGAGGCGGAGGAACAGGGCCGGGCCCATGTTCTCCGGCTCGTCCTGCACCCAGGCCCAGCGAACGGCCGCCGGGTAGCGCCCCGGCAGGTCCCCCAGCGCCGGGGTCAACGGGTGGAGTTGCTCCAGGCGGACCAGGGCGGTGTCCAGGGCACCCCGCTCCCGGCGGCGGGCGGCCAGGTCGTAGTAGATGCGCCCCGAACAGAGCAGTACCTGCCGGATGGCGGCCGGATCGGCCTCGCCGTCGTCCAGAAGCGGGTGGAACACCCCGCCGGCGAGGTCCGCGGGGGTGTCGGCGCACTCCGGCCGGCGCAGGAGGCTTTTAGGCGTGAAGACCACTAGGGGCGGGCGGACGGGCCACCGCGCATGGCGTCGGAGGAGATGGAAGTAACTCGCGGGCGTGGAGGGCTGGGCCACCACCAGGTTTCCCCCGGTGCAGAGTTGGAGAAACCGCTCGATACGCGCTGAAGAGTGCTCCGGGCCCTGTCCCTCGTAGCCATGGGGGAGGAGCAGGACGACCCCGTTGAGTTCGTTCCACTTGGCCTCGGCAGCGGCCAGGTACTGGTCCACGACGATCTGGGCCCCGTTGGCGAAGTCCCCGAACTGGGCTTCCCACAGGGTCAGGCCATTCGGACAACCCCGGGCGTAGCCGTACTCGAAGCCCAGGGCGGCGTACTCCGACAGCAGCGAGTTGTAAACCGAAACCGGTGCCTGCCCCGGCGCCAGATGTTGCAGGGGGGCGTGCTTCGCTTCGGTGACCTCGTCCGTGACAACGGCGTGTCGGTGGGAGAAGGTCCCCCGTTCGCTGTCCTGCCCGCAGAGGCGGACCGGGACCCCATCCAGGGCCAGGGTGCCCAAGGCCAGCAACTCGGCCATGGCCCAGTCCACCCGTTTCCGATTGAAAAAGTTCTCCAGGTGGCCGTCGTAGATTTTCCGGATCTTGCCGAAAGCCGCCACGGACTCCGGGATGTGGAAGGCTGCACGGGCGGCTGCGGACAGGTTTTCCTCCGGCACGCCGGTGGGGGGCGAGGAGACGAGGTCGAGGTCGGAAGGGCGGCGGCGACGATCGCAGAAATTCATGTAATGGCAGTGGGGCGCGCTCTCCTCCCGGGCCGCCTTCAGTTCCGCCGCCAGGCGTTCGGTCAGGCCCCGCTCAAGGGCCAGGGACTCGTGTTCCGTCACGATCCCCTCCGCTGCCAGTTTGCGGCGGTAGAGGGTCATGGGGTCGGGGTGCTCTGCAATGGCCCGGTAGAGTTTCGGCTGGGTGAAGCGGGGTTCGTCGGACTCGTTGTGGCCATACCGCCGGTAACCCAGCAGATCGATAAAAACGTCGGACTGGAAAGCCTGGCGGTACTCCAGGGCCATCTCCACCGCCAGGACCACCGCCTCCACGTCGTCGGCGTTGACGTGAAAGACCGGAGAGAGGGTCACTTTCGCCACGTCAGTGCAGTAGGTGCTGGTGCGCCCCTCGAGGTAGGGCGTGGTGAAGCCGATCTGGTTGTTGACGGCCAGGTGCAGCGTTCCACCGGTCCGGTGCGCCTCCAGGCCGGCCATCTGGACCAGTTCGTAGACCACCCCCTGGGCGGACAGGGCGGCGTCACCGTGGACGATGACCGGGAGCGCCCGAGACGCGTCTCCCCCGTGGAAGTGTTCGATGCGGGCCCGGGCGAACCCCTGCGCGACGGTCCCGCCCGCCTCGAGATGGGAGGGGTTGGGAACGAGATTGAGGATGATCTCCCGCCCGGGTTCGGGAGACACGCTGCCGTGCCAACCCAGATGGTACTTGACGTCACCGGCGTAAATCTCGTCTTCCCAGGAGCACCCTTCGAACTCCTCGAAGAGGTCCCGCCATGGTTTCCCGAAGACGTTGGCCAGGACGTTGATCCGCCCCCGGTGCGCCATGGAGGCCACGATTTCCCGGACACCCACTTGCGCGCCATGGCTGACCAGGGCCTCCAGGGCCGGGATGAGGCTCTCGCCCCCGGAGACCGAGAAGCGTTTCTGACCCGGGAACTTTGCGTGGAGGAAGTTCTCGAACACCACGGCGCGGCTGAGACTGTCCAGGATCGCTCGCTTGCGATCGATGGTGAACGCCGGCCGGTTACGGGTCGACTCCATCCGTTCCCGGAGCCACCGGACGCGCTCCGGGACCCGTACGAACATGTACTCCGCCCCGATGGCGGTGCAGTAGGTCTCCTCCATCAGGGACAGGATGTCCCGCAGGGTGGCGGGGCCCAGCCCCACCTCGCGCCCGGCGTGGAAGACATGGTCCAGATCGGCTTCGTCGAGCCCGAAACGGGTCTTGTTCAGATCGGGGGTGTAACAGCGCCGGGTTCGGACCGGATTGGTCGGGGTGAAGAGGTGACCGCGGGTCCGGTACTCGTGGATCAGCGCCAGGACCTGGAACTCCTTCCGTTCGTGCTCCACCCCGGCCGGGTCGAACCCTGCCTCCCCGGCGACCCCGGCGCCACCCTCGACGCAGCCCAGTTGGAAGCCCTCGAAAAAGTGCCGCAAGCCGGGGTCGACCGAAGCCGGGTCCGACACGAACCGCCGGAATAGGGCATCGAGTGTCCCTGGGTCACTGGTAAGCAGCCAGTCGTATCGCGGGTCGGTCATGGGCCCTGCCTCCTTCACGCTTCAGCCATTTTCGATGCGCGAACCCCGCGGCCGGATCTGCCGCCCCGCGCCGATGACACCTCATCCGGCAGGGTCGTCGCAGACCGGTCTAATACCACAACGAACGCCGGAAGCGCAAAGAGAAACCGGGCTCTCGCCCGGCTCCGGCCTGTGGAGGGTGTTTCCAAGGGAGAGTAGGGTGCAAGACAACCGGCGGGCCTCGAGGGCCCGCCGGCGTCTCCGTTCGATCGACGGGGTCTCCCGCGGGGCAGCCGGTCCCGGGCGGGGGACGTCCGCTCCGATCACTGGTACTGGATGCCCACGTACTTCCCCACCTGGTTGGTGGCGGTGTTCTTCAGGGTGGCGCCCGCCAGGATCGGTTGGGCCGACTCCAGCTTCGCCCACGCGATGGAAGCGGCCTGCGCGGGGAAGAGGGCCGCCAGGTCCAGCTTGCCCTGGTAGCCGGCGGCCAGGGCGCCGGGGAGGGACGCCAACTCGGCCCCCGCGGCATTGAAGATTCGAAGGGTGTAGGCGTTGTCGGCGCCGGCCAGGTTGTTCAGGGTGAGCACGGTTGTCCATCCGCCCGTGCAGCGCACCAGCGGGAAGGACTGTTTCGTGAGGCCTCCGCCCAAGCCGAGCAGGCCGTCGAAATCCAGGCTCTCCATGCCGTTGCGGGCCGCGTTGATCTCGAACCCGAGGAGGGGGGTCGGGGAGGTGACCCGGACCCGGGACGCCCCGGCGTGAACGGATCCGTCGAACAGGCTCCAGACCTCCCGGGTCATCTGGCTCTGGGGTCCGACCGTGAAGCTGTTGGAGGTAATGACGGCCCCCTTGTCGTCCAGGAGGTCCGCGTTCGCGGTGACCGGAACCAGCCCCAGGTTGGAGAAGGTCATCCCCGTGTACCACTCGTTGTTGTCGGGGATTTCGCCCAAGTGAAGCGTGGAGGTCGACGACGGGGAAGCAGGGTCGATGGGGATGGCATAGGTGGGCAGGCCCGACAGCCCGCCCTGGGCGCTGAAGATGCCGAAGAGTTCGAAGCCGACCAGGGAATCCTGCTCCGCCGTGGTCTCCACCTTAAGGAAGCGGATGTCCGAGGGGTTGACCCCGGCCTCGGACGGGAAGATGGTGTTCACCATCCGGACGAACTTGCTGGACGCCGGGAGGTAGAGGGGCCCCACGGCGGCCAGCGGCGTGCCGTCCTCCTTGTAGGCCGAGACGACGTACTGCACCGGCACCGGGGTGGTGTTGATGAGGGTGACGCCGGTGTACCAGTTCCCCACCCCGGACACCACGTACGGATAAACCATGCTCTTCGAGCCCATGTCGATGAGGGGCAGGATCACCTCCGTGGTCGGGTTTCCCTTCATGCCGAACTCCACCACGCCCGCCAGTTTTTTCGAACTTCGAATCTTCAGCCAGTAGTCGCTGCCGGGCTGGAGGATGTCCTCGGCCCGGATGACGCAGGTGTTTCCGGGCAGGATGGTCCGCTGGGGCGCACCCTTGGCGTAGGCGGAAAGACCGCATCCGAGGTAGGCGTCGATATGGGCGTCCGTTGCGTTGTCGCTGAGGTTTACGAGGGTGATTCGGCTCCACCAGTTGGAGTCCGTGGCGATATGGGCCGCGTACAGGGTCGAATCGCCGGACCCCTGGACCTGGACCGTGGCGGTCTGGCTGTCGGCGGAACCGTCCACTTCGCACCAGTAGGAAGTGCTGGAATCCAGGGACGGCGTGGTGTATTCGGGAGCGGTGGCCCCTTCGACCGGGTTGGAGGTGTCGCCGCTTTCCCCGTTGTACCACTGGCAGGTATCCAGTTTCTTCAGCGGGCCCCCGGAGTAGGCGACGCGAAGGGTGGCGCGCTCGCCGGCCTGGACGGACTGGGGCTGGGGCTGGGAGTTGATGACGGATTTCCCCGCGTTCACCGCGACCGTGGCCGTGTTGCTCGACACGGTTCCGCAGTCGTTGGTCACGCTCACCCAGAAGTTGGTGGTCGATGCCATCGCCGGCGTGGTGTAGGAGGCGTCATCGGCGCCCGCGATGGGAGCGGAGGTGTCCCCGCTGGTCCCCTGGTACCACTGGTACGCGAGGGTTCCGTAGCCATCGGCGACTACCGCCAGGGTCGTGGGTTGACCGGGCAGAACAGTGGTACCCTGGGGTTGCCGGGTGATCACCGGCGGGGTGCACGCCTGGAGCGTGACGGCGGCCGTCACGCTGTCAATGAACCCGCACGGGTTGGAGGCGCGGACCCAGAACGTGGTGTTGCGTCCCAGGACGGGGGAGTTGTACTGGCTGCCGACGGCGCCGGGGATGGGGTTTCGCGTGTCGCCGCTCGGGCCGAGGTACCACTGGTAGAGAAGCGGTTGCGTACCCTCGGCAATGGCCGAGAGGAGAACGGGCCGCCAGGGGGCAATGTTCTGGCCGATGGGCTGGGCGGTGAACGACGGCGGTTGGCAGGGCTGTACCGTAACGAGGGCCGTGGCGCTGTTGACGCTGCCGCAACCGTTGGTCAGCTTGACCCAGTACGGCGTGGACTGGGAGAGAGGCCCCACGGTCAGGACTGCCGTGACGGCGTCCTGGATGGGCATGGAGGTATCCCCGCTGCTCCCCTGGTACCACTGGAAATCAACGGGTTCGGTCCCGGTGGCGGCCACTCCCAGGGTGACGGTCCCGCCCGTGGGGATGGTCGTCCCCATGGGCTGGGTGGTGATGGCGACCGGGGTGCAGGCTTCGACGGTCACCCGGGCCGCGCTCGAAAACGTGTACCCGCAGCCGTTGGTCACCTTGACCCAGAACCAGGCCGATGACGTGAGGGGTGGAGTGGTGTAGTAGGGCATCTCGGCCCCCGGGATGACCGTGCCCGACTGCTGGCTTTGCCCCGTGTACCACTCGTACTGGAACGGCGCTGTTCCCCGGACCTGGACGGAAAGGGTGGCCGACTGACCGGGCTGAAGGGTCTGGCTCACGGGCTGGGAGACGATGGTCGGGATCAGGCACGATTGCACGGTCACCGTTGCCGTGGCGCTTTCCACCGTCCCGCAGCCGTTCTCCACTTTCACCCAGTAGGACTGGCTCGAGGTCAGCGCCGGGGTGGTGTAGTTGGACGAAACCGCCCCCTCGATGGGGGCGTTCGTGTCGGGGCTGGCGCCCAGGTACCACTGGTAGGCGTGGGGGGCGCTGCCGCCCGCGGTGATGGAGAGCATCGCCCGGTCACCCGCCAGGATCGTGGTGCTCGCCGGCTGCTTCGTGATCATCGGGTCTTCACAGCCCTCCACCGTGACGGTGACCTCGTTGCTGTCCACCGGCACGTCACAGTCATCGAACACCCGGACCTTGTACTTCCGGTTGTAGCTCAACTGCGGCGTGATGCAGAACGGTGAGGTTGCGTCGGGGACCATCACCCAGACCTGGCCGGTCAGGCTGGTGTACCACTGGTAGTACAACGTCCCGGTCCCGGTCGCCGTGATGACCAGCGTGGCAGTCTGCCCGGCAGTGATGGTCACGTCCGAGGGTTGAAGGGTGATCTGCGGGGGGGGGCAGGGGCCGGAGCTGACGTTCCGGACCAGGCGGAAGCCTTGCAGGGTGGGGGCAAGGGGGGGGAACAGGTCCCTCGCCGCCGACCGGCAGTAGGAGGGATTGTCGTTGAAGCTCCCGCCCCGGGTCACGCGATCGCTCCCGGTCGCCCACTCGCCGCGGTAGTCGGTGAAGGACCCGGTCGGGTACATGCCGTACGCATCCCAGCACCATTCTTCGACGTTGCCGTGCATGTCCCTGAGGTTCCAGGTGTTGGCGGTTTTCCCCCCGACGGGTTGTGAGATCACGGCGTTGCCGCACCACCAGGCGGCGTTGTTGAAGGGGCCGAAGGGGGTGGACGAGCAGGCGGTGCAATTCCCGGGGCCGTACCCGGGTTCATCCACGTTGAACGGTGTGGTCGTCCCCGCCCGGCAGGCGTACTCCCACTCGGCCTCGGTGGGCAGCCGGTAGCCGTTCGCCAGGAAGTTGCAGTAGATGGCCCCGGTCTGATAGTTCACGGCGTTGAGGGGCGTTGTGAACGCTTGGTCGACATAGTAGCAGGGAGTCAGCCCCTGACGGTCGGACAGCCGGTTTGCGAACAGGATCGCCAGACGCCAGTTGACGTGGTTGACCGGAAGACTGAGACCGACCCCGTAAGCAGGCTCCGAGGGGTTCGCCGGCAGAGACAGGTCGTTCAATCGAAGGGTGGCCCACATCTGCTGGGTCACCTCGGTTTCCATCATGGCAAATGCCTGCGTCAACTGGTGCTGGAACTGGAATTCGTTGCCCCCGGCACAGGACTCGTTGGTGGGTGCCCCCTGCATGAAGGTCCCCGCCGGGATGTAGCGGAGATTCCCCACGATGGGGTCGTTGAAGGCTACGCTCCCGGCCCCCTGGCCTAGGACGACGCCGAAGAACGCGCAGGCGGCGAGGATTCCTGGGATTCGGTTTGTCGCCATGATCTGACTCTCCTCGGAAAAATTCGATTGTTGAGACCATTCTATCGGAAATCGAGCGGGCCTCAAAGAAAAATGACGAGCGACGGCGACCCGCGGTTACACCGCTTTCCCGACCAACCCCGAACCGGCGAAGTCCGCACGGGACCCGGGGAGCCGCGAGAGCGGTTATCGGAGGTCTCGCCGGGGCCGACATCCCCCGCTTTCCGGAACGATCCTCCACTTCCCCTCTCTTCTGAACTTTTCTCCCCGTTTTCACGTCTACTGTCGCCGGGCACAATGGTGTCCCCCTCGAGGAACGAGGATCACCCATCAACAAGGACAGGGGTTGGAAAATGACCAGACTCGTTGGATTCACCTTGGGATCGTGCCACAGCCTCTCGAAGGCGGTGGTGATCTGTCTTCTCCTTTGCGGGGTTTCCGCCTTTGCCGCGCGGAAGGCCGATTCACCCGCCGACCTCTTCCGGAAGTGCCGGGAAGCGGAAGGCGGAAAGGCGCTGTACAAGGCCCGGAACGGCCTGGCGGAAGGCACAGCCCTCGATAGCCACGGTCGCGAGGGGAGGTTTTCCCTGAGAACTTCAGCCCCAGACAGTTTCCGCCTGGCGCTGGATTTCGGCCCCGGATCCCGGGTCCTCTGTTACAACGGCATGTCAGCCTGGCGCCGGGACGGGAACCGGTCGTCCACGGTCTCGGGCGAAGCGGCCGACTGTTTCCGGTTGCTGGGTCTATTGGTCAATCACCGGTGGCACGAGCCAAAGAAGTCCCGCCTGGCGGTGGTTCCCGCAGTGACCGCCGAGCCGTGGGACGGCGGCAGCACCGCTTCGGTGCAGGTCTCCCTGGGCCAGGCCCGCTGCCGCCTTCACTTCGATCCGCAAACGGGTCTTCTGTGCGGGGCGGCGTTCAAGGAACCCCCGGAGCGCTTCAGCCTTTCCCTGGGAAACTATCGAGAACAGGACGGTATCCGGGAACCGGGGAAACTCCGGTTGGCGATCGGTGAAGAGGAGGTCACCCTGACGGTGGTGACCTTCGACCGCCGCTCAACACCGGACACTCATGCATTCTCCTTCCCTGTTTCGTCGGACGGAAGGCCCCTTCCCGACCTGCCGGAGCTGGTCGAATCCCTCGGTCGCCACCAGGCGGAAATGGATTCCCGGCGGGAGCGCTACAGCTGCCGCAAGACCGTGACCGCCTGGAAGCGCGACAAGAAAGGGAAGGAGACGCAGGAATACACCGGCCTTTACGAGGTCACGCCGGCAGGCGGCAGGCTGGTGGACCGTCTGATCGCGGAGAACGGCCGTCAACTCACGGAAAAGAGGCAGGCCGAAGAGGACCGCCGGGTTGAAAAGGAAATGGAGCGCCTCGCCGCGGGCCGGAAGAACGAGCGGGAAATCGAGTTCACGGCTTCCGATTTCCTGCGGTGCTGCAGCATCGACTCCCTCCGGCGGGAAAGCTGGAAGGGCAGGCCGGTGCTAATCGCCGACTTTGCGCCGCGCCTGGGGCACAAGACCCGCAACCTGGTGGAAAAGCTGATCGGTGGATTGGCCGGGAATGTCTGGATCGACGAGGAGGAGGCCCAGATCATCCGGCTGGAAGCCCGTCTCACCGAGAAGTTCAAGGTGGGTGGGGGCCTCGTGGCTTCCCTTGGGTCCTGCACCGTGCTGATCGAGCAGGAGAAGATCAACCAGGATGCCTGGTTGCCTTCCCGCATCGAGGTTGACCTTGTCGCCCGGGTGTTCCTCTTCTTCGGGGTGGACACTCACCAGGTGATCCGATACAGTGATTACCAGAAAGTGGACACCCGGATTCTCCCCGGGCCCGCCGATCCATCGTGAGGAGGTCTCCATGCCGATTCAATCCGCCATCCCTTTTTCTCTTTTCACGCTTCTTTGCCGGAGCCTGCCGTTCCGAAGCCTGGTCCTTCTGCTGGCAATCGGACTGCCGGCAGGGGCGGCGGCGGCCTCGGACCTCCCGGTCTCACCCGAGGGCAAGGTGAAAGCGGAGGGAAAGCTGTTTCACGCCCTCTTCCATGGCTATCCGGAGGATAGCGATCCCACTCGGCTGAAGGCGGCGGACATCGCCTGCGAGGGAGATTCGGATTTCAGGTCCGCCGTCTCAAGTCGGCTGACGCAATGGTTTGCCGCCAACCGGCAGTTCAGGTCTAGGATTCCCCTGGCCGGACGACGTAATACCCCAGAGCGTTGGCTCTCCGAAAAGCGCCGGCTCGTTGAGCGGGGTATCGTGACGCTCCTGGGGCCACAGACGGCAGAGGCGGCGGCAGCCTACGCCACGAAGGCCACCCTTTTCTACGAGTGGGAAGGGATGAGTGACGGTCCTCTGGATGAAGCCCTCTTTGCCGAGCAGTGGCTGGAGAAGACGCCCGGGACACCCCTGCGGGCCTACCTTCTCCTCTTTCTGCTGCACCGGTGGCGAAGCGGGATCGAGGCGCTGGAAGCCGAGAAAGCTCCGGAGCGGGTCCCGGCACTCCGGAAGAAATACGGCGAGCGCCTTGCGGAACTCATGAAATGCGAAGATCCTTTGATACGCTGGATCGCCGAAGACATCGACACCGCGAAGAGGGTTTACCTGCTGCCGCAATGACCGTCGCGTGGGACACTGCCGATGTTCTCGGTCGTGAGAGCTTCGGCCTCTGTGCTACGTCCGGGCGGGGAGGAAGAGCCGGCGGCAGGCGGCGACGCCCTGGAACCACTTGAGGCCGGCGGCGCGGGCCAGCTCCGCAAGGCGGCCGGCGCAGCCCACCACCCGGCGGAAGCGGCGCTCGTAGCCCTGCACCGACGCTAGCCACTCCGCCGCGTCCAGCGACAGCCGCTCCAGGATCGGCGCCAGCTCCGCCGGGATCGCCCCCG